>PBYV01000053.1 GCA_002729765.1 Acidimicrobiaceae bacterium | reverse complement strand
TTGATTTTGGTATTCGATTTCCGATAATCGTACTAACAGGCATTGAATTTTTGAATGAAACTCCAAGATCACCTTGAACAACATCTCCAGCCCATCTCACATAACGAACAGGTAGAGGGTCGTTCAAGTGATACTTTTCTCTTGCCGCTTCTACAACTTCGCAGTCACCTACGTCTGTTCCTCCCTGACCGGACACATCTTGGATATCTCCTGCAAGAACCGCTTCACAATCAACTGAAGCATGAAAACCGACAACATTAAACAACGGGTCTCCCAACGAATTCATCGCTGCAAAGGCTAAAAAAGTTGCTGCGATAATGACTGCAGCCATTTGTGCTATGCGCTTTAAAACAAAACCCATTTCCCCACCTGTAATCAGAGATACATAAACGTAGAAGTCTGATGTTAGCGCTGACAAGGACTAAATCTCTATCCCGCTTTAAAAGAAAAAATAAAAGGGCGGCTGACATAGTCAGCCGCCCTTAAATTTAAGGTTCTATGGGTTTTTTAAGTTTTATTCCTCATCAAACCACATTGTTGCGTAATTTCCATAGCCTCCGCCTGTACCTCGGCAGTATGCTTTCGAACCGTCAGGGTATGCTCCATCGCACATTCCTCTTACGGTCGGAGCATATGTCGCATTCCATAATGTGTGAGTAAGCATTACGTATGTATAGCTTTCCTGCACATTTACGGCAATGTCTTTCCAGGCTTGGATGACCGCGTCACGATCGTTATTGCCTCGTGCTGCGTAAAGCATCTCGTCACGTTCTGGTGAGCAGAATCGCGGCCAGTTAAGTGACAGAACTCCAATTGCATCACAAACAATCCAAACACCGTCACCATCCGGGTTCCTAGCTCCCATCTGTCTCCATGTTAAGAAGTCATAGAATCCGATTGCTGTTTGCGTGATGTGATCATCCTGCAAAAGCATGTCTTTAGTAACGTTGAAGTACGGCTCAAACCCTGCGGAAAGAACATCAAATATTCGATCCTGAATGACCGAAGGTCCAGAGTATTGGAACTCCATATTGATCTTTCCATCAGCACAGTTATCAGGATTATCCCCACAGTATTCTGCTACTAGTGGAGCAGCCATTTCTGGCATATCTGACTCCTGTTTTACGTCAGGATTATGGAAAATCGACTCTTGTGGGAACCATGAGTCAGCCGACCTAAGTTCTCCTTGGCCTATGAATTCCAAATAGTCAGCCTTAGCAGTTGCGTAAGTCAAAGCTTTTCGTGCACGAATATCATCGAAAGGTGCTCTCGAAGCATTCATCATCGCGAAAGTTTCTTCACCCAAGTCTTGTTCAAATACCTGGTATCCGTCATCTGCTAATTCTCTCAGGATCATGGTGGCGTCAATGCTCGAGGTTGATACACCATCAAGGTCTCCTGCCTCCATTGCGCCTGCACCAAGTTCACTGTCTGTGTAAACATAGAACTCTATGGCATCAAGAAGAACTTCTCCTGCTGCCAAATGGTCGTTGTACCACCAATTAGGGTTCTTGACCACACGAGTCATCAAGTCCTGCTCACGACTATCCATCATGAACGCACCTGTACCTACAGGCCACTGATTCAAAGCTGGATCCTCGATAGCCGCCTGCATGTAAGCAAGTGAAGGAACATAACCAAGCTGACCTGAGAAGTAAGTCGGGAAGTCAACGTGAGGTCGTAACGCATGGAAACGTACCGTCATGTCGTCAACTACCTCAACTGCTCCTCCTTCTCTTGTTAGATCTAAGACTGGCTTAAGAGCAAGTGAAATTAGTGGATCAGCTAACTGTCTTCCTACTGCGAATGCAACAGTTTCAGCGTCGAGCATGGTGCCGTCATGGAACTCTACGTTTTCACGTATCTTAAAGTCCCAGGTCGTCAAGTCATCGGAACTTGTCCAAGACTCTGCAAGACCTCCAACGAACACACATGCGCAAGGGTCATCTGTTACCCAAACAAGTGTGTCGAAAATAGCACCTGCCATCATGTGGCCGGCAATTGCGAAACGGTTAACTGTTGGGTTAAGTCCGTCACTTTCAGCTTCCATCATGAGTCGAAGTGTTCCACCAGCTACTGGTACAACCTCTTCTTCTGCGTATGCTCCGTCGCCTATGTCGTCGTATGTGACTGTGAAGGCGTCAGTGAAGTATTTGGAACCTAATTCAAACAAGCTTCCATCTGCTTTCATTGATGAAATCGCTGCGTTGAATGGAGCGACTAGGTCTGAACCGTTGGGGAAAGGAACTCCTAGTTCGTCTGCGCTAAGCACACCTTCTAGTAGTTCAAGTGCATCAGCGTTTTCACCCTGATATCCCTGTCCAGCTGTTTCGTCCATAATCACAGAGTCACAATCGCCTGCTAGTAGAGCTTGAACAGCGAAGCCGAATGTCTCAAAGAGAACTACACGATCTTCACCGAAGTTAGCTATAGCTGTTTCGGCATTTGTTGTTCCTGTCTGTGAACAAACTGTTAGTTCATCCATTTGACCGAATTCTTCGAGAGTTGCGAAACGATCTTCACCCAACTCAACGATAAGTCTCTGATCGACGCTTATGTAACTGTCCGTGAAGTCCAGAGTTTCTTCTCTCGCTTCCGTGATAGTGATTCCGCCACCAGCGGTGTCGAATGTTCCATCACCTACAGATTGAATTGTTGCTTCCCATGCGAACTCTGTGTAATCAAGTTCACAGTTAAGACGATTACAGATCTCACCAAAGAAGTCGTAGTCAAAGCCACCGATTTCGCCAGTTTCTGCGTCTACATAGTTGTATGGCAGGTAGGCATTTTCGATAGCTACTGAAATTGTTCTTCCATCCAAATCAGGCAAAGCAACTGCTTCTTCTTCTTCTGCTGCTTCGATTGCTGGGGCTTCAATTACTTCTGGTGCGTCACCAGCAGTTAGAGAAGCTGAAGCGGAAGAAATCCAATCAGCTACAACATCAGCGTTGGTGTCCATCCATCCCGCAGCAAGCTCAATAACGTGAGCTTGTGAACCGTCACCAGCATCCTGATCAACTTGCATGAACGCAATGTCAAGAATTGATGGCTTGATTAGTGGGAACAAATGACGCAAGAACGGTGTCTCATCGAGACGGTCCGTACGCATTGAAACCTGAATATCTGCAGGTTCCCAACCTAACTGACAAGGCTGTGTACACATAGAAGCGTCAAAGCCTGTGAAACCAGCTCCCTGAGCGTGAGAAGCTCCACCTTCTTTGCCGAGAGGGTTGGACGCATCCAACGGAGTCTCGACTGAAAGCCAAAGAACATTCTCACCAGGAACAAGAACAGTTACATAAGACGTAGGAGTCCATGTGTAAAGAATTCCAGGCTCACCGTTATTTACACGGTCGACCATCTCTGCGTACAGAGCGTCGTAACCAGCCTTGGTTTCTTCCATGTTGTCCCAAGCAGTGCTTCCATTACCAAAAGCAATCTGATTCTCAATAATGTCATCACAAGTCCAGTTCTCTGGGCAACCAAGGATCTCTCCCTTACCGTTACCATCAGAATCCAACTGAGACCATAAAGCTTCATCACTGTTTATCTGATCAATGGTTGAAACATTGTTGTCTTCAGCCCATGACTTAGTAACCAAGAATCCCTGAACACCAGCATCCTGGAACAAACCAGGAACGGCTTCTACGTGGTCAGCAACAAGCGACCCGTCAGACAATTGGTTCTCAAACCATGAGAAGTGACCCGGATACCAAGAGTTAGCCCAGAAATCGCATGAACCCTCAGCCATAGCTGTGAATGCATTCGATGGTCCAAGCTCGATCTCAGACGGATCAGAAACCTCGAAACCAGCAGTCTGCAATATCTGACGTACAATCTCGGCCTGGATATAACCAGAAGCCCAGTCAGCACGACACATACTCAACGAAACACCCTCACCGGGTAAAGAATCGTCAGCAGCAGCTGGAGCGGCAGTTGTAGCCGCAGCAGGTGCAGCAGTAGTAGCAACAGCAGCAGAACTGCTAGCCGAACTACTCGCACCATCATCACCGTCAGACCCGCAGGCCCCGGCAATCAATCCAAGCGCCAAAACAGCAGAAACAATCCGCCAGCTCCGACGCCTAATAAGCTTTTCCATAAAGGAAATCCCCTCCATTTAGTTAACAAAAACTCTGAATACACATCAGTATCCAGAGACCTTCGAGTGTAAAGGTATTCACTTACAAACGTCAATGTCGGAATTGTTACAACCATGCGACAAAAAAACCCTTTAAAAGTAGGCGAAAATACCCTTCTGTTACCTGTTCTTAGCAATAATTATGCAGAAATGGCTTCAAGAAAAAGAATAAGAGAGTTATTTCTCAGGTTTTATCTAAAAGACACTCTTTAATTTATTCAGAGTTTTTCTCTCTATAGTCGCCAAATGGTCTGTCTCTATCACTCAAGGTTTTCGATACGCCTTCATCTCTGAAACGTTTCATGTATTCCTTTGATGACTTCTGATGAAAACCGAGTGCTTGTATTTCAGCAGTTGCTCTAATCCCATCTCGCACTCCCATGACTTCCATAGCTCGATGGACTGAACGTTTGTTTAGAGCTAAAAGGTCTGAAGGAATTTTTGCTATTCTTGATGCAATTGTTGTAACCGCATCATCAAGCTCTTCAACAGAGAATGCTTTATTTGCAAATCCGGAATCGACAGCTTCTATCCCTGTCATAGCATCACCTGTCAGCATAGCTTCCATTGCTTTTCTAAAACCCAAATACCATGTTTGCCATTGCATATCGGGAGGTGACATCAGCCGAACAGGCGGATAACCAATTTGTGCATCTTCAGAAACATATAGAAGGTCACAGGCAGCAGCTAACTCCGACCCTCCCGCCAAGCAATACCCATGGACTTGGCCGATGATTGGTTTTGACATATCCCACATTTCAAACCAATTCGCTACAACATGTCTTGACCACCAGCCATCCGTATTTGATGTTGCTCTTTCAACAGGACTGTTCACTGATGACAAGTCATATCCTGAACAGAAAGAGTCACCAGCACCACGTATGACTATCACAGATACATCCTTATCTGAATCGGCATCTCTTAAGTTTTCAAAAATGGCTAAACGTAAATCATCATTTAAAGCATTGTGTTTTTCGGGACGATTCATAGTCAAGCGTCTGATACCTTTTTCTGGTTCATCTGTCAACAAAACTGAAGTATTCACTTTTCGACTCCTTAAATTATTTCTCTAAATTACCCCTGTAAATTTTCCCAATACGGGGCGCGAAGTTTTCTTTTATTGATCTTCCCCATCGTTGTTCTTCCTAAATCATCCACAAACTCAATCTTCTTTGGACACTTGTAATGAGTTAGATTGTTACGGCAGTAACTCAGAAGATCCTCCTCAGTAACAGTGCTTGCAGAATCATCACTAATGACTAGTGCAATTAATCTTTCTCCCATTTCATTATCTGGGATGCCGATGCAAGCAACATCCACTACATTTTCATGAGTAATTAGCACTTGTTCAGACTCTGCAGGATAGATATTAACCCCACCTGAAAGGATCATGTCAGAAAATCTGTCAGTTATATAGACATACCCATCTTCATCCAAATAACCAATTTCACCTAAAGTGAAAACTCCAGGTTCTAAGTGTGCCTCTGCCGATTTTTCGGGATCGTTATGATAAATGACCCCTCTACCTGTTTTGTCACGAAAATAAAGTCTTCCTTCAACGCCTTGACCGAGTGGTAAACCATCATCATCAAAAATAAGGGCTTCAAAAGGTGGTCTTGCTTGGCCGACAGAACCAGGGTGTTCAAGCCATTCCTCAGAAGTGATACTACAAGTAGTTCCCACCTCACTAGCTCCGTAAGCCTCAAACAGAACTGGACCCCACCATTCGATCATTGCTCGTTTGACTTCTATAGGACACGCCGCCCCTGTATGAGTAACCATCTTTAAGGATGAAACGTCATATTGGTCGCGTACTTCTTTAGGTAGATCCAATAAACGTACAAAATGGGTTGGAACCATTACCGTGCTTTCAATGTCATGATCAGAAATTGCAGACAAAGTTTTTTCAGCGTCAAATCTGCCTAGAACAACTACAGGAACTCCGGCAACTAAATTTCGCATCCCTGATAGAGGACCGGTGTGATACATAGGACCTACTACTAAATGGTTTCCGTGCTTGCTGAACCTGCTCTCTTGAAGAGCTTCAACATGCTCTTCAATGGTTTCACCACCAGCAAACATTGTTGGTGGGAGGTCGGTCCCTTTTGGTCGTCCCGTTGTGCCAGATGTGTAAAGCAAATGCGGCAAAGGTTTAAGATTTGTTTCTGGGTTTCCAGAAGGAGCATCTTCATACCAACTGTCCCAGATTTCATAATTATTGGACATTTCTACTTGTTTACCCCAGACGATTATTTGCTCGATTCCTGCAATTCGAGCAGCCTCAAGTCCACGTTCTAAAGTCTCAGGACCAAGAAACAAAACACTTGTTTCGCTGTCCTTTAAAATATACGCAGTTTCTTCAGCGGTTAAATGAAAATTAACTGGAACAGTGGAAGCACCTGCTAACAATCCCCCAAGGTGAGCTAATGCCGTCTCATTGGAGTTCTCTGCAAATACAGAAATACGTCTTTGTCTTCCTAAATTGCTTTCGAGAAGTCTGTTTGTAACACGATTCAGAATCCCATCAACGGCATCCCAGGTAAGTGCTTTATTATCATCTCGTATTGCAATTTGCTCCGAGTTTTTTTCAGCTAATTTCTTAACAAATTCTGGCATTACAACCTCCAAAACCTATGCCATTATGCCAAATAAGAATCAAACCACTCCTAAACATTTGGATAAGCAAACTTTTCCCACTGGTTGTGCCCCCTATTATGCTGCTACCGTTCGAAAATATGCCTTTGCTTTAGGCTCGTTTGAGGAGGTTTTATGGATCTAAATGAAATACCCAAGTCTGCTAATGAGATTTCAGCTGAGTGGCTAACGGCAGCTCTCACTCTTGAAAATAATCAACACGTTTCGGAAGTAATTGTAGAAGAACTACCAGAAGGCGTTGGTTTCATGGGTGAAGTGGCGCGTTTGAATCTGAAATTTTCAGATGAAACTGAAACAACTGTAATTTCAAAAATCCCAACACAAGTTCCAGAAATACGAAGCATGCTCGCTCCTGCAAGAATATTTGAAAGAGAAGCACGCTTCTTTGAACAAGCCCAACCGTTGATACCTGATATAACAGCCAATTGTCTATACGCAGCGATCGACACCGAAAATGATGACTACTTACTTCTTCTTGAGGATCTTTCTGATATGCGCGAAGGTGATCAGTTAAATGGCTGCTCAATTGATGATGCCTCTTCAGCCCTAGAAGCTTTAGCTAAGTTACACAGCACCTTTTGGGGTAACAACAATCTTGCAAACTTTGATTGGCTTCCAAGTATCAATAGCGAAGGTATGAGAGTTGGTAGTGAAGTATACAAACAGTCGTTGCCAGGATTTTTAGAAGCATTTGGTTCTTCAATCGAACCAGAAAATGAAGATCTAGTTCAAAGCTTTGGAGACAATGTTCATCAACTACTCAATCGTCTTGCTGAAATGCCTTTAACAGTTACCCATATGGACTACAGGGCAGACAATCTTTTTTTCGGCTCGAACGGTTCTGTGAAAATGATCGATTTTCAAACCTTTAGCCGCCATGGACATGCAGAAGATGTCGGTTATTTCATTTCTCAAAATGTGTCGATAGAAGATCGGCGCAATAACGAAGATGCCCTTCTGCGCACCTATCACGAAGCATTAACGTCGGGTGGCATTGACTATTCTTTCGATCAACTCCGTGAAGATTACAGAATAGGAATGTTGTATGGATGGGTAGTTCCAGTCTTCGCCGTCGGAACTCTTGATTTTTCAAGTGAGAGAGCTGTATCCCTATGGACAGCAGTAATTGAACGCTGTCAAGCCGCTTACCTTGACCATGGTGTAAGTGATCTACTCACAGCATAAACAGCAAGATGGATAATCATTTCATAGACCACTCTTCTCGACCTATAGAAGAACTTCTTTCCCTTAAAGGCAAAAGCTCTGTCGTTACAGGTGGAGCCAGCGGTATAGGTGAAGGGATTGTAAAAAGATTAGCTGAAGCTGGTTCTTCGATAATTGTTGCTGATATAGATTTAAAAAAAGCTGAAAATACATCAAAAAAGATTGCAGATTCCACTGGGGCAAAGGTCATTGCAGTCGAAGTTGATGTCAGTAATTCGAAATCTTTAGCTGAAACTGCCGAAGCTTGTTTAGAAAATTTTGGGAGTTTGGAAATATGGGTTAATAATGCAGGAATTTTCCCTACAACAGGACCAGCTATCGAAGCAAAAGATTCATTTGTAGATGAAATGTTTGAAGTTAATGTACGAGGTACTTTCGCTGGTTCAAGGGAAGCTGCTTTAAGAATGAAAAATGGTGGTGTGATAATCAACTTGGCTTCAACGCAAGGTTTAACAGGCGGACCAGGAATAAGTGCTTATACAGCTTCTAAACACGCTGTTGTAGGTTTGACAAAAAGTTTGGCAATCGAACTGGCACCGAAAGGTATCCGTGTAGTAGCTGTTGCACCTGGGGTAATCGATACACCTGGGGTTAGATATCAACTAGAACCATTGAAAGAGGCAGGCATTGATATTTCTTCAATGATTAAAAATTCTCTTTTGGGCAGGTCCGGAGTTCCTGATGATGTTGCCAGAGTCGTCTTGTTTTTAGCGAGCGAAATGGCAGATTGGATTACCGGTGCGACAATCCCTGTAGATGCCGGAAAATTAGCCGGCTAAAAGTAGAAGTATCTTTTTCAATTTCTAAGTTCCAGCCACCAAGGTTGTGCATTAGCGGGCATTCTTTCCGAATATGATGCCGCTAGTTCTCCCAGTTCACTCGGAGGGATCTGGTGATCGGTTTCAACTAATTGAGACGCACCTTGAATCGGATCAATCCACTCAATTTTAATCTCCGTTGTTATTTCACGAAGCTCGGAAGCCAATTCTTCATGATGAGAACTTACTTGATGCTTCAAAAATCCTAAATAATCCTTAAAGGAAGCAGACGTGTAATACGAGTGACTTTCTGACCCTCTCCAATATTCATAACGAACTACATCGTCTTCATTCTTATGCGTTGCAGAAAAAAGGTCTCTAGCAATCTCTTCAAAACGTTTTCCCTTACCCTCATTAACTTTTATATGTGCTAAAAAAGTTGCCAACTTTACTCCCTATTGTCGAATTGATCTTCTATCCAATATCCTCACACATGAACAAAGAAAAAATTTTACTGGACACTATATGAGAACATCAGACCATATTGATTTATTTGATTCTGAGACTCAAGAAGATTGGTTTCCGACTTATAAAGAACTAAGAGATGAATTTCCTATCTATCAAATCCCTGGAAGCAAGATATTTGTTCTTACAAGGTATGAAGACGTTATGCATGTTCTCAGACACTCAGATCGCTTTATAAATGGATACGCAACTACTAGACATCCATCAAGCCAAAAAATTTATGAAGAAAAAGGATTCCCGAAACAATCGGTTTTAGGAACTAACCCACCTGTACATAAGTTGTATCGCAATATGGTTGACTCTCATTTCAACATTGAAGGATCGGCAAAATGGTCAGATCAGATTACTGCTCTAGCTAACAATCTAATTGACGATTTCTGCGCCGATGGTGAAGTTGAATTCCTCTCTTCGTTTGCCCTACCTCTACCCGCAATAATGATTACAACAATTCTTGGAATGCCCCTTGATGATTTCGATCAGCTTAAAAAATGGTCAGCCGCATGGGTTCTCCCATTTTCAGGTCCACTAAGTGAAGAAAAAGAAAACTGGGTTGCCGAACAAGGCGTTGAATTCCAAAACTACATACTTGAACACGTCCATGACAGACGCCAGAATCCAAGGGATGACGTGATAAGCCACTTAACTCACGGAGTTTTTGGTGATGAACGTCCACTAACAGACAGCGAAATTGTTCGAATAATCGATCATTTATATATAGGCGGTAATGAAACAACTACTTTTGCCTTGACCTCCGGACTTTGGATTCTCTTAAGGGAAAACGGTTTGTACGAAAAGATTGTCAATGACCGAAATCTTGTGGAGCCATTCATCGAAGAAGTTCTAAGACTCGAATCACCAACTCAAGGTTTATACCGCGAAACCACACAGGATGAGGAATTTCACGGAATGGAAATTCCAAAAGGGTCTACCATTCATATAAGGTACGCAGCTGCCAATCGTGATGAACGGATATTTGAAAATCCTGAACAAGTCGATCTGGAAAGAAAAAATTTAAAACGCCATATGGCTTTTTCGTTGGGAGAACATCATTGTCCCGGATCAGGACTCTCACGTACTGAGCAACGTCTAGCTTGGCACGTAATTTTGGACCGACTTCCTGAATTATCCCTTAACGAAGAAAAAAATGACTACAAACATATGCCAGGGCTTGTACTGAGATCCCTTAATGAACTTCACGTGAAGTTCAAACCATCAGAACCTATTTCGAAATAAAACTCACCAACCGCTCAGTTAGCGCGAAAGAATAGTTACGCCTGAAATTCCAGGTGCTCCATAAACATGTGTGTATGCGGTGCGTGGGTCCCCTGGAACTTGTCGTTCTCCTGCATCGCCACGGAGTTGTAAAACATTTTCATAAACCTGTCGCAGACCTGAAGCTCCTATTGGTTCCCCATTTGCTAGGCACCCACCGTCTGTGTTGACAGGGAACTTGCCATCAATCTCAGTTTCTCCATTTTGAATCATGGACTCTTGTTCTCCGTGTTCACAAAACCCATTCTCGGCCATATGCATCACCTCAGCTCCACTTTCGGTATCTTGCAACTGGGCTATATCTATTTCTTCGGGTCCTATTCCTGCCATTTCAAAAGCCGCTTTTGAAGCATCCACTGTTGGTCCTTCGCTGAATTCATTAGCAAGGTGTGGTGAGAAAACTTCAAAACTTCCGAATCGACGAGACTTGACGACACATGACTTTAGGTAAACAGGATTATCTGTATATTCCTTAGCCTTGTCTGCTCTTACCAAAACAAGAGCCACTCCCCCTTCTCCTGGAGAGCAGAACATGTATTGAGTTAATGGGTAAGACAACATTGTAGATTCAAGAACTTCTTCTTCAGAAAATGGTTTCCTTCGCCATGCCATTGGATTTAATGCGCCATTACGAAAAGCCTTTGTTGATACTTTTGCCAATGTATTTTGGGTTATCCCATAGTCATGCATGTAACGGTTTATCTTCATACCGAAAAACTGGGTAGTGAGAGCCATTCCAGATTCTCCATACCATTCAAGATTGTCACCTCGGGTTCTAACTCTGAAAGCACCTCTCTCATGTTTGTCAAAACCTAAAGCAATACCGATTTCAAAAGTGCCTGAGCGTATGGCGTTATAAGAAGAAATTAAAGCTGATCCACCTGTGGCGCAACCATTGTGAACATTTATAAATTGTAAACCTGTTAAACCCAGACGTGAAACCATGGTGTCAGGAGAACCGGCATCTTTGCTGCCGCCAAAAGCGAACTCTAAATCCTCCCATTGAGCCCCAGCATCAGCAAGAGCTCTTCGAACAGCTACTACACCTTGGTCCATTCCAGACACTCCGTCATGGCGACCGAATTCGTGCATGCCAATCCCAACAATTGCTACATCATGCATTTCTACAATTCCCTTCTGATTTCAATATACATATTAATTATTTTCAGTTGGTCGGAAGGCAAATGTAACTACTTCATTACCTTCTTCGTCTACAGCTAGAGGAACAACTGTTAGTTCCATTTCCATTCCGACTCTTAACCGTGTCGGATCATTTTCAGTCAATCGAGCTTCGACTTTAACTTCGCCTGGGAGTTCTACATATCCAACTCCATAAGCTTCAAAATTTTCTGGATCAGTTTCACCAATATAAGGAGGTGACTTTGGTGGAAAACCTTGTATGGTCCAAGTCCACAAAATCCCTTTAGTGGATAGATCAACCTTTTCTATTTGGTCACCTGTGCATTTGGGGCAATCTTTTTGCATAGGGAACACATGGTTGTCGCAATCTGGACATTTCCCCCCTATCAATCGGGGCTCTTCTGGAATTCCTGTCAGCACTGTATCTTGTACGGAAACCTGGACCATTCTCGCCTTTCTTTATAACTATCTAAAGATTTATTTTAATACTTCTGAGTCAAAAGGTTTTAACTCTTAAAAATATCGTACAGCGCCAACGAGTATTAATGGAAAGCCTGACGATACGATTCTTTATAAGAATGTAAATGTAACGGGGGATTAATGACTACGACAGAAAATGAACAAAAATTATGGCATCTAAGTGGAAACTGGACGCCAATGTTAGAGGAAATAACCGCAGACGACCTAAAAATCGAAGGAGTAATCCCTGAAGCACTTAGCGGCACATATTTACGTGTAGGACCTAATCCTTCTAGTGGCTGGTCACCCCACTGGTTCTTTGGAGATGGAATGTTGCACGGCATATCCCTCGATAGTGGTAAAGCGCTTTGGTATAAGAATCGATTTGTCAAAACACGTGTCTATAACGGCGAAGCTGAAGATGACCCTATGGCTGCCATGGGAGACCTAACAATGGGTACTGCTAATACTCATGTTGTTCGACATGCTGGAAAAATTCTTGCTCTCGAAGAAGGTCATTTCCCTTATGAATTGACACCGGATTTAGAAACGGTTGGCCCGTGGGATTTTGATGAAAAATTAAAGACTTCCATGACCGCTCATCCAAAAATTTGCCCTGAAACTGGTGAAATGATGTTTTTCAGTTACTTCAATTTCGAGGCCCCTTACCTTAACTACCACCGTGTTAACTCTGATGGAGAATTAGTTCAATCGGAAGGAATAGATATTCCAAATATTGTCATGATGCACGATTTCAATATCACTCGAAATCACACAATTTTTATGGATCTTCCACTGACTTTTAATCTTGAAGCTATTGATGAAAGCGGATTGCCCTTCCGATTCGACCCAGAAGCCGGTGCGCGTCTTGGGGTTATGAAACGAGACGGCGACAATAATTCAATTTCTTGGCTTGAGATCGACCCTTGTTATGTGTTTCATCCGGTCAATGCACATGAAGAAGGTGAAAATATAATTATTCACGTGTCTCGTCTTGAGTCAGCGTTTGCAAATTCTGCTGATGACTACTCTTCTCAAGGGCACCTCTGGAAATGGACAATTGATACAGCAACAGGGAAAGTAAGTGAAGAGCAAATCGACGACAAAGCATGCGATTTCGGTCGTGTTGATGATCGTCTTGTGGGACTCCCAGCACGTTTCGGATATGTGATGTCTTTACCTGAAAACAAAGAATCTGTTGAATACGGAGAGTCCTTATTCAAATACGATTTTGCGACGGGTGAGCGTTTAGAACACAAACTTGGTTCTGGCGTAAAAGGAGGCGAACCAGTTTTCGCTCCTGCATCACCTGATGCAGAAGAGGACCAAGGTTGGGTAATGTGTCTTGTACACGATGAAAACACGAATTCATCAAAGTTTATTATTGTTGATTCTCAAGATTTCGAATCGGACCCAGTAGCTACTATCCACATCCCACAAAGAGTTCCTTATGGCGCTCATGGAAGTTGGTTGCCAAATTAGGCAAACCAGAAAGAAAGAAATTTGATGACAAAACGACTTGAAGGAATGGTCGCTGTAATAACTGGTGCTTCTAGCGGAATCGGTGCAGGAACTGTACACCGATTCGTAGAAGAAGGAGCTTCAGTCATAGCAGCTGATATTCAAGAAGAAGCAGGTGAAGCGCTAGCAGGAGAATTCGGAGAATCCGTTGTTTTCATTAAAACTGACGTTACACAAGAAGAGCAAGTTGCCGCAGCGGTAGATCTCGCTGTTGAAAAATTCGGACGATTAGATTGCATGTTTAATAATGCAGGAATAGTCGGTGTAGTAGGACCGATTGCAGATACCCCTACCGAGGATTGGGATACAACGATCGCTATCTTGCTTAAAGGTGTTTTTCTGGGTTGCAAGCATGCAGCTAGAGTTATGATCCCTCAAGGCTCAGGGTCAATAATTTCAACTAGCAGTATTGCTGGAGTGCTTGGAGGACTTGGTTCTCATGGTTACACGGCCGCTAAGCATGGTGTTATCGGTCTTGCAAAGTCTGTGGCTTCAGAATTAAGCGAACATGGTATAAGAAGCAACGCTATCGCTCCTGGAAATACTGTCACTGCTATGACGGCAACTGTTACGACTGGTGATCATAAAAAATTGGAAGAAACCGCTGAAGGTATGGCTTCCAGATCGATGCTCGGAATTGCAGGACAACCTGAAGACATCGCTGCTGCAGCCGCTTATCTGGCTAGTAACGATGCACGACTAGTTAACGGTCACGTTTTGGTAGTTGATGGAGGACAAACAACTTCTGGTGGAAACAATCGTTTCATAAAGTCCGGTTCCGGAATGTTACGCGAAGCTGGCAAATGGGATCGATACTAATTTTTCAATATCTAAAAGGAACAAATATATGATCATTATTGCTGGAACCATCGAATTTGAAGACGAAGAACGTCGTGATAGCGCCTTAGAACAAAGTCGACCTCTTCAACAAGCAACTCGTGACGATGAACCAGGGTGTCTTGCATACTGTTTTGCCGCTGATCCTTGTGTATCAACCCGCATACAGGTTTATGAGTTGTGGACTACAGGTGAGAGTTTGGATGATCATTTTGATCACGACAACTATCACAACATGCGAAAGACCCTGGGTGGGAATGGCATGGTCGGTAGCGACACCCGGAAATTCAGAATTGATGCAGATGACCCTGTTTATGGTGAAGACAGGATTGCAAGTTCCAAATTCTGGTCTGTCGAGGGAGACTAAATTTTTTGGATAAGAGTTTCGATGCCGTAGTTTTTGACTATGGCGGTGTGATGATCACATCCATAACAAACAAATTTGTTCCTTTAGCTGAACGTGCTGAAACATCGGTCGAAGTGATTCGAGAGATAGTGATGGGACCACTTGGTGTATCTACTGACCATCCTTGGCATCGTGCTGAAAGAGGCGAAATACCTTTGGAGCAAATCCAAGAGGGGCTTGAACCTTATGCCGCAGAATATTCTGTAAAGCTTTTTGGCGATGAGATAGAAACCGTTTATTCAAATACAAAGAGCGGTCTTACTGCCCCTTACACAATTATTGAACCCATGATTCAAAAAGCGATTGAAGTTCAACAAAAAGGATTTTCCATAGCCCTTTTGACTAATCTTTTTACTGAGTTTTATCCAACTGTAAAAAAAGAATTAACGGAAGTGAAATTCGATGCTTGGGTTGCTTCATCAGAAGAAGGAGTTCGAAAACCTGAAGCAAAAATCTATGAGAGAACCGAAGAACTTCTACAAGTCTCTGGTGAAAAGATATTATTTCTAGATGACTTCACACCAAATCTTATTGCAGCTCAAGAAGCAGGATGGTCAACTATTGAAGTATCGGATCCTCGTAAAGCAATCAAGGAGTTGGAGAATAAATTATTACTAAATAGTTCTTTAAGTTAATTAGAGGGACTTAAGTCACTAATTGTTTTTTAGAATAGACATAAGAGTTTGAACAGTTAATAATTGTCTACATAAATATCGGAGGGTTAGTTATAAATGAGTGAAGTTCTTTCATCTGGGGAGGCGAGGTCTCCGGGTATCTCTTATCAGGAACTTCTTGATACTGACACTCATGAAGTCCCAGACGTTCT
>PBYV01000052.1 GCA_002729765.1 Acidimicrobiaceae bacterium | reverse complement strand
TATTGGCAGAGCGATTGAAAGGCATGCAAAACGTCATTCCTTAGGGGTTGTTCGCGAATTCATCGGTCATGGTGTTGGAACCGAGTTTCATAGTTCACTTCAGATCCCTCATTATTATGACCCCTATGCTTCCACAGAGATACTTCCTGGAATGACTTTTACGATTGAACCAATGTTGACGCTTGGCGACCCATCAGCACAGATGTGGAGCGATAATTGGACAGTAGTTACAAGAGATGGAAGACGCACCGCACAATTCGAACATACAATTATTGTTTTAGAAGATGGGGCAAAACGTCTCACCGTAACGGGTGATGGAAACGCTCCTTCGGATCTTCTTTCTCTCTAAGCAAAATTTGATTTAACGCCAAGTAGCTGTACCGGTCTTTGCCAACGCAACCCATGTGTTGCCGGGGGTCAATCTGATGGGCGTTCCATCCGAAGTTATTTCCGCTGGTTCTGAATCTTTCTTTCGTTCCCACTCACCTTCGATTAGGTGCCCATCAGTAAATACCCAAACCTTGCCACTCCCTTTTGTTACGGCCTCAGGAGATCTTGAATCAGCGAGACTTTTACCGTAAGAAATGAATTGAATAACTATGTTTGTAGGAGCTACTCGCACACCATCACCGTCACCATGGGGTTCACCATTGTGGGTGCGTTCCCAGCCTGTGCCATTCCATGCATAATCTATTTCCGCATGGCCGAAATCTACAAAAACACCGGTTGCTTTTTTAGCATTTGCGTGAAGAGGTGCATTTTCGGTTCTGAAAGTAAATGGAGGTTTAGGAATTTCATCTCTATTTGGATGCTGAGACCACAGTCTTTCTGTTGAAGTGAAAAGGTTATGTGGTGCTCTCCGTGATGTCGAACGCCAGTAGCTTTCACGAGAAGCGTCATACCCAACGTCAGTCAGATCAGAGTCCCGTACCACTTCTCTGGTTCCACGATTAGCTCCAGAATAAGCGAAAAGTGGACTATCAAAACCGGTTAAGAGAGGCGGGTCAGAAGTTCTAGCTGAACGAACAGGTCCAACTACTCGCGAATCTGTTGTTTGAAAAATAGCGATAAGACGTGTTAAACCTGCTTCTACAAGTTCTTCGTAAACAACATCCGCTTGATTAATTCCGGCCTGGGGTCTTGCAATTGAGACATTATCGATTTTAACTGCAAGAGCCGGTCGCCGAATGTCAGTCCCAGGGATCCCAGTCCATTGTTTTGACAATTCCAAAAGACGGTATCTATCTATTTCTCCATCAAGTATGTCTATCTCAACATTTAAATTGTCTATATTGCTTTCTAGATTATTTATTCCCGAACGTAGATTCGAAATTCTTTCTTTTACCGCAGGTATACGAGAACGAGCTTCTTCTTGAAGCAAAACATAGTCTTTTTGCTTGCTTCGAGCTGCTGCAATTTCATCATGAACTCCGGAAACACGATCTCCAGTAATACGCATTTTGGAATCAACGGATTCAAGCCTTCCTTCTGTTTCATCAATAATGGCTTTGTAAAGTATCTGGCTTCTTATACCGCGAAGAGTTTCATCAGTTAATTGGGCTGACTGCGTTAGAACGGAGTTCATTCTTTCATCGTTTCGTACATAGGAATCGATAGCTAGTTCCCGTCGAAGCTGGAACGGTTCCGAGCGAGATGACCAGATTTCTATATAATCGTCTGCCAACAACTCGAGTCTTATGGGATGTTTTACAAGTTGTGTATCTTCACTATTTATTAAAGCTTCAGTTTCTGCAATGGTTTCGTCTATTTCTAAAAGCTCATTTTGGAGGTCGACGATCTTCTGCTCCTCTGAAATAACGTCCCTTTTTATTTCGTCAATGTCAGAATTTACTTCACTAATTTGCTTTTGTAAGTTTCCTATTTCTTTGTCATAAGGCCCAGCATTAGCGTTCGGGAGGGTAGTGGTACTCAAAATGGCAACAGAAGAAACGCAAAAGATAAACCGCTTAAGACCCATAATGCGAGCGTAGATGTCCCACCACCCTGAAGGGGGTCATATAGTGAATTTTTTAGTGGTCTTGACTCAAAATTAGTGCACTAGTAGGCACGGAGGTTCCTGCGGTAACTAACGCGTTTTCAACGTTTTCGACCTGATTAACTGAAGTCCCTCGGATTTGACGGACTGCTTCAGCGATGCCGTTCATTCCGTGTATGTAAGCCTCACCCAATTGGCCTCCATTAGTATTTGTTGGCAACAGACCATCCATCTCGATATTGCCATCACGCAAAAATTCCTTTGCTTCACCTTTTTCACAGAATCCAAATTCTTCCAGTTGAGGAAGGAACAGGGGAGTGAAGTGATCGTAAATGTTTGCGACTTGAATATCTGATGGTCCCAGACCAGTGTTTTTCCATAATTGATCTGCGCATAATTTCATTTCAGGAATTCTTGAAATGTCATCCCTGTAGTAGCTCCTCATGGCTTGCTGATCATCCGTTGCCCCTTGAGCGGCTGATGCTATTACTGCAGGAGGATTAGGCAGATCTCTAGCGCGTTCAAGCGAAGTAACAAGAATTGCTTGTCCACCATCAGACTCTTGGCAGCAGTCCAATAGATGAAGAGGCTCCACAATCCATCTGCTTTCTTGATGTTCTTCTAAAGTAATTGGTCTTTCATAGAAAAAAGCTGCAGGGTTTGTTGCTGCGAATCCTCTATCGGTAACTGCTACACGTCCAAAGTCTTCAGAAGTAGCCCCTGACAAGTGCATGTAGCGAGTGGCAAACATCGCAACCCAGCTCGCAGGAGTTAGAAGACCAAATGGTGATGTCCACCCAAAAGTAACATCGAATGCTTCCGCTCCACCATGTTTATCTTGAACGCCACTACCGAACCTGTGCCAAGATCTTTCATTAAAAGCCCGGTAACAAAGCACGTAGTTGGCAGAACCAGAAAAAATTGCCGAAGCAGCTTGCCCAATAGTTCCACATGCAGCACCTCCGCCGTGAGGGATCATGCTGAAATGGCTCAACGAAGGGATTCTTAGATTCCGTGCAACTTCAATTTCAAAATTTTGTTCGGAACTGAAAGTTACTATCCCATCAACATTCGAAGCAGCAACCCCGGCATCTTCTAACGCCGCCTCACAAGCCTCAACAGCAAGTTCCATAGGGGTTCGACCTGAGTTTTTTGAAAATTCAGTAGCACCGATTCCTACAATCGCTGTTTCAGAAGAAAAATTAGTGCTCATTTAAGCTTCCTTACTATTTTCCGGAAGAAGTATTTTTGCATTTCCTGAAACATGAACGCCTCTATCATTTTTACCCAGGAAGGAGATAACTAAAGATATTTGGTTTCCATGCTCAGTTTTTTCCGTAACTGAACCTGAAAGAGTCATAGTGTCGTCAGGGTGATTGGGTGTACCTAGTCTTAAATCAATAGAGTTCCAATCAATCTCAGGTCCGGCCCAGTCATTTATCCAACGGCTAACGATCCCTGCTGAAGTAAGAATATTCATGAAAATATCAGGCATCCCTTTAGATTGAGCGGCTTTAGGGTCATGATGCACGTCTTGATAGTCGCGAGTGGCTAAAGCAGTTGAAACTATAAGAAGCGTTGTAATCGGCACTGGAGAGTTCGGCAGTTCATCACCTATTTGAACGGTTTCTGGGTCGAGTTTTGAGACGTGTCTTTGCTCACTTTTCGTTTCTGAATTATTTTGATCGCCGTTAAAAGTCTGATTATTATTATTTGTTTCAGTATTCTCAATTTCTGACTCTTGTTTTTCATCGTGTATTGGTTTGAACTGATGTAATGTAAATTCATTATCAACATCTAGCCAGTGGACTTCTAGCGGCATGCCTATTTCTAGTTCCTCTGGTTCAACATCGGTGATATTGGAAACCAAGCGAACTCCTTCTTCTAATTCCACTAAGCCGACGATTAGTGGATAGTCGAAAGCTGGAACTTGAGGGTAGTGCGCAATAGCCCAACTATGAAGACTGCCTTTGCCGCTTGTGGTAATACTGTCGAGTAAAACAGAACCACATGAGAGACAACGAACAGCGGGTGGGTGTTGTAGATTTTTGCAGTCATTGCACGACTGGATCCTTAATTCTTTATTGTTGCAGGCATCCCAAAACCAGTCAGTTGAACTATTAGAAGCTGGTTTAGGTCTTGGAGGTTTTTGTTCCGCTTGTTCATTTTTCTTACCAGTACCAGGTTTAAACTTGAGCACTCGAAATTCCATTGAGCCAACCTGTTTCCCAGAGGCATCAGAATATATTGTTTCAGTGGTAACAAAATGGCCCACACCGATAGCCGTTGTTTTTTCTTCCGAAATGTCAAGCAACTTTTGACTAGCAGAAATTAAATCGCCAGGTTTAATTACTTCGTCGTAGTGATAGGTGGCGTTTGTCGCCACCACACCTGTAAAGCCAGCCTCATCAAGAAGTTGATAAACCCCGGCGCTAGGCGAATCTTCAGTATTTCTTTGGAATTGGTTGCCTAGGTGTAGACCGGACATAGTCCAAACTTGCAGCATTGCAGGCGGGGCAATAATTCTGCCGTGTTTTGAATCGTTCGCGAAATCTTGGTTGATGTAAAGAGGGTTGCTTTCTGACATGGCATCACACCATGATCTGATTACAGGTTCACTGACACTGTCGCGGGCCACTTCGATTTTTCCGGCAGAACCAACTTCAGATATCAGCGAATTATAAAAATCGTTTCGTTCACTATCTGATTTAGCTGGTTCATTAGTTTGAGAAAGATCTCGGTTCAATTTTCACCTCTTCAAAGCGATCATACTCACATTATCCTTGGGTTAACTCATGGGTGATTAGCTAATTTGGCACTGTGGACACCAAGTGGTCGAGCGTTGACCAACAATTCGATTTTTTAAAATGGAAGAACAATTATTACATGCCCTTCCAGCTCTACCGTAGCAATCGAGGTTGTGTTGATTTTTTCCTGTTAGTCCATCAGGTGTCCTATAGTCACGGAAAGTAGTGCCACCATTTTCGATTGCCTCAGCCAAAACCTCTCTGATTGAAACAAGTAAAACTCCTGAACGTTCTTTCCCAATCCGCCTAGCGAGGGGGTTTATGTGTGATCTCCAAAGTGATTCATCCACATATATGTTTCCTAGTCCAGCGATGATTCGCTGAGAAAGCAACTTCGTCTTTATGTAACTTCTCGAGGAAGACAGAGATCTGTGGAAGCTAGTAACAGTTAATTTCGGGTCAAAAGGTTCAGGGCCGATGTGATTTAGAGTTGGGAGTGATTTGTAATCATTTGGGTTTACAACTGCAATTCTGCCAAAACGTCTGATGTCTCTGAAAAGTAAAATTTGACCGTCGTTGAGTTGCCATTGAGCCCTGACATAAGGATCATCTGATTTTTCGTTCACTATTGAGACACTTCCAGTCATGCCAAGGTGAATGATAAGTTCCTTAAGTTTTATTTTTCCATCTAATTTCTTTTCTAGACCTACCAGCAGATATTTACCTCTCCGCTTGACAGTCTGCACGTGAAAGCCTGAAGCTAATTTTGCTTGTGAAAATTTTTTTGAAGGAAAAGAATGACCCTTAATTATCGTTTTTCCAGTAATTAAAGGCTCTAATTGACAGCGGATTGATTCAACTTCGGGTAGTTCCGGCATCGATACACGATACCTGTTTAAGTTATTTACAACTTTTGTGTCGCGAACTGGTCTAGGTTTTCTATGTGGTCTCAATAGCGATAGTGAATCAAAAAGGTGGAGTCGGTAAAACCAGCGTGGCTTTAGGACTAGCTTCTTCTGCTGCTAAAAAAGATTTAGAAACTTTGATCGTGGATTTGGATCCGCAGGGAAATGCAACTACAGGATTGGGGATATTCGAACCTTCTAAAGGGGTGGTAAATGTACTAGACGATGAGTTTTTCGGAGGGATCAACAAGGTTGCAGAAAGATCAAACTGGCCATCCGATTGTGGTCAAATTCCCTATGTAGCTGCCTCCACTCCGGATCTTTCGGTTTGTGAACCACGACTTGCCACGGATCCTCTTGGGGCACAGAATCGATTGTCACTTTCTCTTGAGAATTCAAATTGGCCTCTCGTTATTGTTGACTGTCCACCTTCTCTTGGATTACTTACAGTGAATGCTCTTTTTGCAGTCGACATGACCCTTGTGGTTACAGAGCCTGGAGCGTGGTCTGTTGATGGTGTAGCGAGAATGATTCAAACAATAGAAAAGATTCAAACGCGTCGAATCGATTCCAAACCAAGCATTGCTGGAATTGCTGTAAATAGACTTGGAAGAACGCGAGATGATAGTTACTGGAATGCAAAACTTGAAGAAGTTTATTCCGAATTTCAATTACCCAAGATTCATCTACGCACAGCCGTAGCCGAAGCTTCAGCTCAGTCTTTACCTATACATGGTTTAGTTAATCGATCAGGTGCAGTGGAAGCAGCAGCAGAGTTTGACCATCTTTTGACGCTCCTACTAGAAAATGACTATTCTGAAAATAATTCTAACGAGGAGGATTCTGATGGCTGCTTATGACCCTGAAGCTGTACGTTCGCGTCCGACAGCACCAAAAGAGAGTCCTGTGGATGCTTTGCTAGATGGTGAGAGTAAAACAAATAACAATACGTTTGATGCCGTTGAAGAGCTTTCTGAAGATATTGATAAAAGTTTAGATTCTGAAGACGAGCAAGAAAAGGAATCTTCACCCAATAGCGAGGATTTTCGACCGTTTGAAGTGCCACCAGTTGAGAGTATTGATGAGAGTGCAGATAGAGCGAACCGGCTAGGAGCACTTATTGCTACCGTGATTTTATTTTGTTTGGCTATTTTTTGGAAGAAACGAAAAAAAGCCAACCTTTAAAGCCCTAGTGCTGATCTAGCTGGAGCGTCAGATCTTAGCTTTCCTGAAGAGGCTCTTTTTTTAATAAATTCAGTTCCAGCAGGGCATTTAGCAATAAAAGAGCACCAGCCGCAAAGAGGAGTAGTTATTGGTTCAAATTCGTCATTGTTCAAGTTGCTTTTGAGTTTACTCCAGGCATCAGATAAGTCTTTAACTACTTTGCCAACTAGATCTGCAGAGACTTCAGTCTCCATAGTTTTTTTTCCAAGGTATAGGAGTCGAGCTCTAGCCGGCTGCTCGCCAGTTTTACTAGCTACTGCTGCGGCATATAGGAGAACTTGATTAAAATTGTCGTCGCCATACCTCGGAAGTTTTCCAGTTTTGTAGTCAACTACTACTAGACCGTCTTCATCTCTGTCGAGTCGATCAATGATTCCGAAAAAGGGAACTCCTGAAAGTGAGGTTGATACTCTCTGCTCAGTCGCTTCAACTGAGATCATTGATGGATCTTCTAAGTCCCACAAACCTTTGATCGCATTCCATGACTTCCAACGGAACTCTCGTTGTTCATTTGAATTTAGTTTAAGATTTTTGAAGTCTTTTCTTTCAGCGACTTTTGGCCAAATGCTCCCTGCTATTTCTTTGGCTTTCGTCTCTGTTCGTAGTGCGGGTTCTTCTTTGCAAAGTTGTTCAAGAACGTCATGTGCAAATTGGCCCACAAGAGCCGCTTCTCCAGTGGGGTCTGGCAATTTGTCTATATATTTGTGTTTCCAACGCCGTGGGCACTGCTTGAAGGTTGAAGCAGATGAGTGTGAAAATGACCGTGGAAGTTCAGACATCAGATGTCTAGAACCGATTGATCTAGAAGGTTGCTGTTGGCAATCAAATAATCACGACGTTTGGCTACATCGGAACCCATTAGAGTATCGAATGCTTTTGCTGCTTTTTTAGCAGCAGCTACGTCGCTCATTTTCATTTGACGCAGTATTCGTGTTTTAGGATCCAGAGCGCATTCAGCTAATTCATCCACGTTCATTTCTCCCAACCCTTTAAATCTATTCCATGTAATATTTTCGGCTTTTCGGCCGCCTTTTGTTAATTTAGCTGTGACTGCGTCTCGTTCACTTTCTGAGAAAGCTCTGTGGATCGTATCCCCGATCCTGGTCGAAAACAGTGGGGGTTGAGCAGCGAAGACACGACCTTCTTCGAGCATTGGTCGCATGTATTTATGCATAAGTGTTAATAGGAGGCATCGTATGTGACTTCCATCGACGTCAGCGTCACAAAGAATAATGATTCTCCCGTAACGTGCAGCTTCTATTTCAAATTCTTCACCAGACCCTGCACCTACTGCGGTAAAGAGGGCCTGAGCCTCAGTATTATCTAGAACCTGTTTCATAGACGATTTTTCTGCATTAACAACTTTTCCTCTTAGCGGTAAAATTGCCATGTTCTCCGAGTTTCTTCCAGCTTTTGCAGGTCCGGCAGCAGAGTCACCCTCGACAATAATCAGTTCAGAGTCAGGCCCATGAACTCGGCAGTCAGCTAATTTTTCTGGCATTCCAGTTGAACCCATGCTCGCGGCTCGACGCTTTGTTTCAAGCAGTTGTTTAGAGCTAACTCTATTTATTATTGCGTTAGACATTTTGTCTCTGAGTAGATTTACGTGGCGTTTAGGACCAGAGCCGTTGAACCAATCAGTTAATCCTTGTTTAACAATGTCATAGACTATTTTTTCAATTGCTGGTGTTCCGAGTTCTTGTTTGGTTTGGCCCCGGAATTGAGGCTCGGGAAAGATTACTTTTATGGTGGCCACTAGTCCTTCTTGAACATCTTCTTTAGTAGCTCGGTTTTTGTTTTCTTTTGCCAGTTTTGCCAGTTTGCGAGTGTCTTTTAGGAGGATGTCATTTATAGCTCGTGTTAGGGCTCTGTCGAAGCCTGCTATATGTGTTCCTCCTTGTGAGGTAGGAATTGTGTTTACGAAAGATTGAATTGTGTTATCGAATCCACTTACCCATCTGATTGCTATTTCCACTTTGCAATCTCTGTCTACCTCTTGCATTTTTCCATCAACTGGAACTTTTTCTACAAAAGACTCAAATCCTGAAAGTGTTATTACTTCAGTTACATTTTCACCCACCGAAAGATGGTTAACTAGATCCGCAAGCCCTCCCCGCGACACGAAATTAAAAGGTTTCGAGCTATTGCCGCTTCTTTTATCAATCGCAGTGGCTTTTAAGCCCGGAACCAGAAAGCAGGAGCGTGTCAAGCGGTCACATATTTCATCAAAGTCTATTTGAGCCTCTTTGTCGAAAATATCTTGATCTGGCCAAAAGCGTATACGTGTCCCGGATTTTGTTGGACCTATTTTTTTTATTTTCTTGACCTGATGGCCTTGCTTGAAAGATGAACCGCTGAAGGTCCCTGGAACCCTCGCTTTGAAACCTAGTTCGTGGGTATTGCCTTCTCGATCAACTTGAGCAATTAGTTTTGAAGATAAAGCATTTACTACTGAAGCACCCACCCCATGCAATCCTCCAGATGCCCCATATGCTCCTCCTCCAAATTTTCCACCCGCATGCAGTTCAGTTAGAACCACTTCTAGAGCTGAAACTTTTTTACCCGAATGGATGTCGACAGGTATTCCTCGTCCGTTGTCAGATATTTCAACAGACCCATCGCGGTTAATAACTACGTCTAAACGAGTTGCAAAGCCGGCAGCGGCTTCGTCAACAGCATTATCTACTAATTCCCAGACCAGATGCATGAGTCCCTGGCTTCCCGTTCCTCCTATGTACATGCCGGGTCTTTTTCTGACAGCTTCGAGTCCTTCTAAAGTTTGTATATCATCAGCGTCGTAACCGTTTAGGTCATTTTTTTTAGCTTTTGATGGTTTTTTAGTTGCGGCAGTTTTTGTTTTTGGCTTTGATGCAGTCATATCATTTTCACCATCTACTTGTTCCAAGAGCAAGAATCTGCCTCTCGGTCATTGTGCCGACTAGGTCTCTTTTGCTTGATTCGATCAGAATTTGGACAGGATTTGGATCAGCTTTTTTTGAATCTTCATCTGTGGCCATTACGGCAAGAAGATTTGTTAGAGGCCCGATTTTAGCGACCGTTACCTTTGAATCTTCAGAAACTTTTGTTATCCGTACACCCACTCCGTTGCGTCCTCTTGATTCAAATTCTGCAACTGGAGTTACTTTTGCAGTTTGGTTGCTGAATACTGTCGTCACGAAGTCATCCCCAAGGATTGCCCCTGCAGCTACTATCACTGATCCACCTTTTAATTTCATTCCAGCGATACCTGTAGCGCCTCGACCCTGGATACTCACAGTCGAAACTGGCATTCTCAGGAATTGCCCATCAGAAGCAGTTATTCCAATATCAATTTTGTCGGGTGAGCAAAATGCACTTACAACGCGGTCGCCTGCTTTGAGTTTTATCACTTGCTTTGCATTTTGAGTTTTTTGTACTTCTTCTGTCTTAAGACGTTTGACTACTCCAGCTTCGGTTACTAGTACAAGGTGTTCTTTCGAATTTGTCAAAATTGTTTCAATTGTTTCGCCTTTATTTGTACCAAAAAGCTGAGAAGCACTCCCGCCGCGTGTTCTTCCAGAGGCGTCTACTAGTTCAGCAGCAAGAACATGAAGGGCTCTTCCTTCAGAGGTGACGGCGGTAATAGTTGATGTGGTGCTCGTAAGTAGGGAGGCAAGAATTATGTCGTGTCTTCCTGGGTTGGCTTTCTTCGCACCATCCACACCCAACCTTCCTATTTGGCCAGAAGATGAGAGGGTCACTACGCAAGGTTCATCCTCTATGTCTTCAGCTACTTCTGTTGTTTCAAATACTGGTAGATCATCCGAACTGATTATTTCGGTGCGACGTTCTCTTCCGAATTGTTGAACGAGTTCATCCAACTCTTTGATGACGAGTGTTTTTTGTCGGGTATCTGATTTAAGTAGAGTGTTGAAACCTGTTATAGATTTTTTCAATTCGGCTTGCTCTTCCTCCAACTTTCTTTTTTCTAATGCTGTGAGTCTCTTCAAAGGCATGTCAAGAATATGGTCAGTCTGTAACTGGGTTAATTTAAACTTCTTCATCAGAGAACTTCGTGCTTCAGCGGTATCTTCGGATTTTCTTATTGTCGAGACCACTTCATCAATTGAGTCAAGTGCGATTAAGAGTCCTTTAACAATGTTCAGTCGAGCTTTTGCTTGAGCGAGTCGATATTTTGTTCTTCTAACTACTACTTGTAAACGATGTTTTATGTAGTAATCACATAAGTCGTATATGCCTAAAGTTCGGGGTTCTCCATCTACTAAAACAACGTTATTAATGCTAAAAGTTTCTTCAAGTGGAGTCATTTTATAGAGATCAGCAAGAACCGCCTGTGGGTTGTGTCCTGGCTTTATGGTTACTTGTATCTTTAAACCTGATTCACGGTCGGATAAATTTTTGAAATCCATCACCCCATTTAGCTTGCTAGCTTCGTTGAGTTCTTTCAGTTTGCTGATTACTCTTTCAGGGCCCACTAGGTAGGGGAGTTCTGTTATGACAACTGCTTGTCGATTTTTTCCAGAAGGTTCAACGTGAGCCTTGGCGCGAATTCTGACCGTTCCTTTTCCTGTTTTGTAAGTTTCTTCAAGATTGTCATTGATGATTATTCCTCCACTAGGAAAATCGGGTCCAGGTATGACACTCATAATTTCGCTCATCGTTGGTTTCGGCCGTCTTTTTTTCATTATTAAAGAAATAGCAGCTCCAACTTCCACAAGATTGTGGGTAGGCATATTTGTAGCCATACCGACAGCAATGCCTGAAGTGCCATTAACTAAAAGGTTTGGCAAAAGAGCAGGCAGGCATGTGGGTTCCTCACTCTCTCCATCGTAAGTAGGTCGAAAATCGACGGTGCCTTCATCAATTTCTCTGAGCATTTCCATTGCAGTTTCTGCAAGTCGACATTCCGTGTAGCGAGGTGCAGCAGGCGGGTCGTCAAGAGAGCCGAAGTTGCCTTGTTTGTCGACCAAAGTCATACCACGAGAGAAATCCTGACCCATCCTCACGAGAGCGTCGTAAATAGCAGCGTCTCCGTGAGGGTGGTAACGCCCCATCGTGTCTCCTACGACTCTGGCACTCTTACGATGAGGGTTCTCTGGTCTAAGTCCCATTCTCAACATCGTGTAGAGAATTCTTCTCTGAACTGGTTTCAACCCATCTTTGACATCAGGTATAGCTCTAGATGTGATAACGGAAAGCGAATAGGCAAGGAAGGATTCTTGCATTTCTTCTTCGACGGGTACACCTACTACTTCTTTCGCGAAGTTCAATTCATCGGGTAAAAGTTTCTGTTGTTTATTCATGTCTGCTCCAAAGTTTTAAAATTAATGGATCTTGCAGCGGGTAATTCCATTAACGAGTTCATCCAAAATGTCTAGAAGTTCGTTGCCGCCCACCGATACGAGATCTTTTATTTGTTCTTCTGTCCAAGGCTTTTCAATGGATTCAGGAGGAAGGCCGGCTTCTTGCCAAGTATCACCTAGATTCCTTATCGCTTTATCAACGCCGGGATCTCCACAAGCAGCCAAAAGTTCGCCTGCTTTTCTTGTGTCCAAAAGCAACCCGTTGGCAGCATTTGAGGAAAGGGTTGCTAGGCGCATATTTAAAGCTTCTTTAGCAATTTGAGCGTGATTCATCGGCAATTCAAAATTACCTTGCTAACTGAACGTGACAGTGGACCCTACAAAGGGAAAAAGTATATTTTTACTGTTTTTACAACAACGAAGTAATATTTTTTTTACTTATTCGTTAGGGCAACAGTCTTTTTCACACTTTTCGGGAGAAGTCTTTAGAGTGCCCAAGCCGGCTGCAGCGAGCGTAGGTCTGCTGGTCCTTTCACATAGAAGGTCAGCAATCATACTTATAAATCTTGGATCATTATTTACAGTTTCAGCCCTACTAAAAGACATATCTAGTGAGGATGCTTTATTTGAAGCTTCGAAATCAAGATCCCAGAGGATCTCAAAGTTTTCTATTGGAAAGCCAATAGGTGAGACCGCAACTGCTTTTACGCCTTCAGAAGCGAGTTGTTCCAACTTGTCATTTATGTCAGGTTCCAGCCAAGGAACAGAAGGAGGTCCGCTTCGTGATTGCCAAACAATTTCTCTACGTAAACGCTTATCAGGGTCGACTTTATTAGCGACGAGTGATGCGGCTTCATTTATTTCAGCTTCATATCTACATGTTTGCGCCATGCTCATAGGAAGACTGTGAGCTGAAAAAAGCAATACAACTTCATTTCTTCTTTCACTGGGAATGTCTTCGATTGCTAATCTAAGATATTGAGCTGCTGGCTCTATCAACCCGGGATGATCGTGGTGGCGTCGTATTTGTTCTATTTGTGGAGCGCCAATACCTACTTGAGAGCAGGCATTTTCTACATTTTCTGTGTACTGCCTGCAAGAACTGTAGGAACTGTAAGGAGATGAAAGCCATGCTAAACACCTAGTGACACCAGACTCTTTCATTTCATTTACTGTGTTTACGATAAGAGGTTCAACATTTCTATGTCCGATGAAAATTGGGATATCAATATCCCGATTCTTAATTTCAATTTCCAGGTTTTTCTTTATATTACGAATGTTGGCATTTAGAGGCGAAACTCCAGCTACTGTTTTATAGCGCTGAGCTATTTCTTCGAGACGGTCGGACGGAATATTTTTGCCTTCTGTGATTCTTTCCAGAAAAGGTTTGATTTCATCGAGACTTTCAGGACCACCAAAAGAGACTAAAAGAAGAGCATCATACATATTGTCCATGAAAAGTTTTTATTGGCTAACCACAAAACGACCGAGGTCTGCTTCAAGGCTGTCATTAATCTTTTTTATGGTTTCACCCCTCGTTGTGGAACGCGTGAGAGAAAGTTGAGTTTTTCCGATTGATTTTAAGGATTCTGCTCTGGCTATCGCAGTAGAGAGAACTTCGTCTGGTTCGACGATTTCGTCCAGAAATCCCACATCACAGGCAGCGTGCGGATCGAATGTTTGTCCGAGGGCTGTTGCTTTAGTGAAATGTCGTTTTGAAATACGGTCTTTTGCGAGTTCAGTTGCGAAAAGGGGTAGAGACATGCCAATAGCAAGCTCTGGTAGGCCTATCTTGAATTCTCCCTTAGCTCCAACTCTTAAATCACAAGACATCAGCAAAATGGCTCCTGCAGCTAGAGCATGTCCAGTGCACGCGGCGACTATAGGTCTCGGAAACGAATAGCACTTGAGAAATAGTTCTACTCCACTTCTTAACATTTTTCGTGCAGCTTCTTCACCGGATTTCATTACTGCAAGATCGAAACCTGCCGAAAACTTTTCGGGTCGGCCCAATATTACAACTGCGCCAGCATCTTCGATTTCGTTCAGTTTCTCAACAAGAGAAGCTATGACGTCATGACCCAAGGCATTTGCTTTACCATCGTCTAATTCCAAAATAGCGATTTCGTTTTCGTATCTGACTTTTACAGTTGTTGATTCCATATTCGAAATCTATCGGTTTATTGAGATAGAATTGAAACTAAGCTTTTTCGAGTTATATGATTTAATAGTAAAAATTTACACAGGGGGAAAATTGTGTCAATTCTTGAGATAAGTGAAGAAGCCTCGTTGAAAGTTATGGCTGTGCGCTCAGAAGAGTCAGATGCTGAGAAATTAGGTCTAAGAGTTGCCGTCAGTGGGGTGTCTGGCGTTGAGTATTCATACGATTTGGCATTTGTTCCCGTCGAAGAAGCAACTGATGACGATATTTCATATGAAGTTGGAGATTTGACGGTCATTATTCCTTTAGCCAGCAAGGAAAAACTTGCCGGAGCTACTCTTGACATCCCACAAAACGCTGACCAAGGCGGTTTGGTTATACGAAACCCAAATAGGCCAAATCCACTTGGTGATATAGGGGACCTGGAGTTAACGGGTGACGTGCCCGACAGGATCAATCAACTCCTGGATCAAAAAGTCAACCCAGCACTTGCTTCGCATGGTGGTTTCGCAACGCTTGTCGGGGTGGATGGTTCAACAGCCCATGTATCCATGGGAGGTGGTTGTCAGGGGTGTTCCATGAGCCAGGCGACATTGACGGAAGGTATTAGAGCTTCAATACTTGAAGCAGTGCCTGAAATAAAAGATGTTGTTGACGTAACGGATCACAGCTCAGGAGAACAGCCTTTTTATTCTTGAGTGTTATTCAAACTCAGAAATAGTTTGTCTTATTTTCTTTACTATTCCTGTCGAGTCAAGACCAAATGAAGAGAGTAAATGGTCTGGCTTGTTGTGAGTGTGGAAAGAAAGAGGGACACCTAGATTAACAACTCGACATTCCGAGTTTTCTCGATTTAAGTGATCTAAAACTGAAGATCCGAAACCTCCCTCTACGTAGCCATCTTCAACAGTAACTACCAGCTTGTGTTTCTTTGCGTCATCAAGCATTTCCGGATTTAAAGGATGAACAATTCTAGGGTCCCAAACAGTGACCCCGATATCTTTGAGTTCCTCTGAAGCGGCAATAGCTTCTGAGAGCATTTTCCCTGCAGCTAAGATGCAGACATCTTTAACATTCTCAGTACTTTCAGACACTTTCCGTGATGCTGTACCAGTTCCCACTTCGTTCCATTCGGCCTGAGGGGCAGGAGTTTTTGGCCAGCGAATTGCAATAGGACCGTCAGAGATATCAATTGCGTCTTCAAGCATTTGTTGCAACTCCTGATATGAAGATGGTGCAAAAATTTTCATTTTTGGAACTTTTGAAAGAAGTGAAATGTCAAGAAGCCCATGATGAGATGCCCCATCATCACCTGTAACGCCGGCTCTGTCGATGCAAAAAATTACCGGAAGCTCATGAAGTCCAACGTCAAGATTTATTTGATCGATTGCTCTAGTTAGAAAAGTGGAATACACAGCCACTACTGGCCTTAAACCACCCATAGCCATACCAGCAGCAGCAGTTACAGCATGCTGCTCGGCTATTCCTACATCAAAACAGCG
>PBYV01000051.1 GCA_002729765.1 Acidimicrobiaceae bacterium | reverse complement strand
TCTGAGTTCTTCAAACTTTCACGTAGAACTTTTATCTCTTCAGAAACTCGATCAAAGATGTCATCGACTTCTATCTGGTCGTAACCGCGCATCTTCGTTTTCAATTCAACAGTTTCCAAATATTCAACAACGTCATCATTCATCATTAGTAAATATTAACGCACTTAAGTCGCTAGAAATAGAACGCTAGAAGATTGTTAACCACAAATAAAATTTTGCAGCAACGTTATTCCAAAAAATGCAACAATCGGCGACAAATCCATTAACGCAGAACCAAAACGAATCGGAGGTAGCACTTTACGTAAGGGTCGAAGAACAGGATCGGTTGCGAACGACAGAAATCCAGAAACTACAGCAGCTGTTCCATTAGGCGAAACAGGAAACCAACTAAAAACAACTCTCACAAGTATCAACAAGGAATAGATTTGCAACAAAAGACAGATAACACTGCTCATCGGACTATCCCTGCGACATATTCTTAAGTTCTTCTTTTAATTTTTCCCTCGTCTCAGGATCTACCGTTGCATCTTTTGGAATCAACAAGTACTCCTGATTTCCCATTCTTTCCATTTCACCTTTTTCTGCGTAACATAAACCACTCGCAAAATCGATGATCCGTCGTGCAACAGCATGTTCAACACCTCCCAATTTAACAAGAACAGCATTTCCAGAGATATATCTGTCAGCGAAAGCAGTTACCTCGTTAAAGCTTTTTGGTTCTTCCGTCTTAGGTTTGGTAGTGCGTGCGGCACGCAAAGGCCTAACAGTTCCAGTCGACTCCACCAATAAAGGCTTTTGCTCCGTAAAATTTTCCTTCAATCTTGCTTTTATAGGAGTTCTGGTCGATTTTGAAGGAGCAATTTCTTCACTGTTCTCTTCAGGAGGCCAACTACGAGGTCGGACGCCATCAGACATCCCTTCATACATTTCATCTGGCCCTAAACCCAACCAGAGCATGGTCTTTTGCCAAAATGACATAACGCCTCCGTACATCTAAGTTATAGCTAAATGGATAGTAACTCTAGGCTTGAAGAAAAAAGTATCACCTTGAAGAGATAAATATACAGTTTTCTACTTTTTTGCCCTTTCACCAAAAATACTCCTCCCAACTCTCAAAATGGTTGCGCCGTAATCGATTGCTATTTCAAAATCATTCGACATTCCCATAGAAATTTCCTTCAAACCCATTCTTTTAGATAATTTAGCCAACTCAGAAAAAATATTTCGAGTCGCCTCAATATCCTGATCAACTCCAATAGTCATCAAGCCTTCTACCTTTACACCTATATCAGAGGCAAATTCAATTAGATTCGGAACATTTTCCGGAGAGCATCCTCCCTGTTCATACCTATCATTCATATCCACCTGGATTAGAATTTTTGAATCACTTTTATGTTTAGAAATCTCAGTGATTAACTCTTCTCGATCCACGGAATGCCAAAGATCCACAGTTTCTGATAATTTTCTAACCTTATTCCGTTGTATTCTTCCTATCATGTGCCAAGCGAGTCTGTCGTCAGTGATGATTTCTGCTTTCTCAAGCATCTCCTGCGCATAACTCTCTCCGACTTTAGTTAAACCCACTTCCAACATCGCCTGCACCTCCCCCACACCAAAACCTTTTGTAACTGGGAGCAAGATGGCATTTCCACCGCTCTTCGTATGTACCGCTTCAGCTAACTCTTGAGCCCTCTCTTTCACTTCTTCAATGTAAGAACCCTTCATTTTCTCCTAATCTCCTCCCCAGTTTCCTCTTTCCATGCAATCATCACCTGGCGTTTATCAGTACCCTCTGAACGAAAAGACCAATAACGTGGATCACAACTTGTGCAAAAAGGGTCATCATATTTGATATCCACATCAGAACTAGTCAATATTCCCCTAACACATTCCTTTATGTCCAATGAAAGAGAACCAGCGAGAGTTTTACCAACTATTTTGGACCCATACTTCTCAACAAGAGTGTCCATTTCATTTTGACCGAATTCATAGCAACAAGGATTAATGCACGGCCCCAAAACAGCACTCAGCGGCTCATTGCTCATTGTCTTAATTAATTGGATACTTTTCTCTAAGAGACCTTGTTCGATACCACGCCAACCTAAATGAATAAGACTGAGAATACCACTTTCCTCTATTAGTAATAGAGGCAAACAGTCCGCAACTGTTATAGCAATTACTTTTTGGAAAGAAGAGGTTGCAAGTGCATCACCTCTAATACCAGAAGCTCCTTTGTTTCCATCGAGCCAAATAATTTCGGTTCCATGTTCTTGAGAAAGCCAATTCCACTCACCGTCACGAATTCTTGACTGATTCTCTTTTAGTTTTCTATTTCGATCTTGATCTGATGAAAAATCACCGTCTTCAATTTCGGAAATTAAAGAAACAATTAAATTTCCGTCAGATAAAGTCTGTCGAAAAAGCTCTCTTGCCACTCAAAATTTTTACTTCAAAAAGTCAGGGACTTCCAAGCCGTCCTCATCATCGAATTCTTCACCAAAAACATCAGCAAGTAATCCTTCTTCTTTTTCATCAGTGTTTCTAAATAAAGATCTAGAAGGTTTCCTAACACGGTCGCTGTCCCAACGGTCGAAACCAGCCGCGATTACTGTCACACGAACATTTGTAGCCATCTCGTCATCAATAACTGTTCCGAAAATAATATTTGCATCGGGGTGTGAGACTCCATGTATCTCGTCAGCAGCTTGGCTAACCTCAATTATTCCCAATTCAGAGGAACCTGTAATGTTTAACAAGACTCGCTGAGCTCCCTCAATAGAAGCTTCTAAAAGTGGACTAGAAAGAGCTTTTCGTGCTGCATGCAAGGCTGCACTGTCGCCTGACGATTCACCAACGCCCATTATCGCCGAACCTGCTTCATGCATGACTTGCTTAACATCTGCAAAATCCGTGTTGATGAGTCCAGGTGTAGTGATCAAACTGGTTATTCCTTGAACACCATGAAGTAAAATTTCATCAGCCATAGCAAAAGCATCGATCAAGGAAGTGTTTTCGTCAGAAACTGACAATAAGCGTTCATTTGGAATCACAATTTGTGCATCCACCACTTCTCTAAGTGCAGCGATACCGGCGTCAGCCTCCATTGATCGCCTTCTTCCTTCAAATGTGAACGGTCTGCTAACTACTCCGATCACTAGGGCTCCTAATGACTTTGCTACTTCAGCTACTATTGGTGCTGCTCCAGTTCCGGTGCCTCCTCCTTCGCCAGCAGTAATGAAAACCATGTCGGCGCCTTCAAGACATTCTTCTATATCGCCACGACAGTCTTCAGCCGCCTGCCTACCAACCGAAGAATCACTTCCTGCTCCTAACCCACGAGTCAATTCTCGACCTATGTCGAGTTTTACATCCGCATCACTCATTAGTAAGGCCTGCGCATCGGTGTTTATGGCTATAAATTCAACACCTTTCAAACCGACATCTATCATGCGATTAACAGCGTTCACACCGCCACCGCCTATTCCAACCACTTTTATTACTGCTAGATAATTCTGTGGTGTTGTCACAATCATTTCTCCATCCACTTAGTGATTGAAAGTCTTTTACTGTTCTAAACGGAAAGCCCAACCTTAAAGTTAAACTTTAAGGTTCCTCCTGACTCCTCCTAGTGGTTATGAGACTACGTGGAGTGAACTATAAAGTCAACCCTTTAGTGAAATTCCTTCAACACTTTGAATTATCCCTTTCTATTATTGGATTTTCCCGGACGCTGACATCAATACTCTGTATACACATCAGCTCAACCTGACCAAGAACTGCTTTCAAATCAGTCATTGCGGTCGTGAAATCGTCCGAGACACCCAATCTCACAAAGACAGATCCTTGCATCTCCGCTCGAACACCAGACGCAGTTGGCGAAATGATTTTTATCCATTGCTGTAAATCAGGGCTGATAGCCCTTGTTGCCCTGAGCATCATTTCAATGCCCTTAATTTTACTTCCCGGATTAGCTAGCTTTTCAACAATCAGAGTCACAAAATCATCAGATGAGTTAAATTTAGAAAGTTCTAAAACGATTCCGTCGGCATCAATGGTTGCAAATTTGCCCTCAAGTGTACTTACATAAGCAAATGCGTTTCGCAAACTTACCCAAATCGAAACCCTGTTAGGCCACTCCTTATTTATATCAACCTCATCCACCCACGGATTCATCAGTACTAAGGACTCAGCTTTATCAGAATTAACTGAAATCATCGATTGCGAAAGTGAAATCCCGCTTAAAGCAACCACCTCATTTGAACTTATTTCATTCCCTCCCGTTATAAGCACGTCTATTTCATCAACATCCAGCAACTCTGACTGGGTAGCAGAATAGAGGCCGAGTAGGAGAATACAAATTATCGCAATACCTATAGCTTTTCGAAAATTTTTAGTTTCAACTTTCACACAGAATCACGATCAAAACCGACTAAAAGTGTTTCTGGCTTCAGGGTAACCGAATGAATTTCTTCAATTTTTTTGATAACTAAAGACATTAACTCTCTAACATCTTCTGCACTGCCATCTTCGTCGACTTGTATGAAATTGGCATGTTTTTCAGAAATACAGGCAGAACCCACTCGTAAGCCTTTTAATCCAGCGATTTCTATCAAACGACCAGCCGAATCACCTTTTGGATTTGTAAATACAGATCCAGAATTCTGTCCTCCGGGTTGATTTTCACGACGCCATTTAACAATTTCTTTTAAGAGGCGTTCACCTTCATCTCTGTTACCCATCATCAACTTAAGCGTTGCATTAATCACCAAGTCAGTGCTTTTGATACATGAATGACGATAGGAAAGCTGTAATTCCGAAGCTGGAACAGTTAATAGTGAACCATTAAGTAAATTCAGAATCGTCACTTCAATTAAAGAAGCAGCCATATCACTCCCATGGCCACCTGCATTCATCCTTACAGCACCACCAACACTCCCGGGAACACCTACCGCCCATTCAAAACCACTTAAACCGAACTTCACGGTTTCCCGAGCCACGACTGGTAATTTTGCGGCAGCACCGGCCTTTACAGTCGTGTCTTTAATTTCAATCGTTTCAAAAAATCCTCCTAGTTTTAAAACAATTCCCCTGAAACCAGTATCAGAAATAAGAACGTTCGAACCATTACCCATGATCAGTACAGGCAGCGGAAATTTCGCTAGTCCTTTTGATATCGCAGAAAAGCTCGATTCTTCTTCTACTTTTACCAATAGTGCAGCAGGACCCCCTACTCTGTATGTACTTAAATCCGATAAAGGCGCATTCTCAATAATTAGATCACTTGGAATACTTTCATCAATCTCCGCATGAAAAGCATTGAGATTTTCATCAAACACGAGACTGACCCAGACCGTATTTGACTTCTTCAGGCAAAGAAGTGATATCACCGGCGCCCATCGTTAGACATAAATCCCCGTCAGACAACTCAGCAACTAGGAAATTAACGACTTCAGCACGGTTCGGAAGGTAATGAAGATCGAGATCGGGATACTTCTCTTTAACCGCATCAAAAACTATAAGACCGGAAACTCCTGGACGAGGAATTTCTCCTCCCGCAAAAATATCTGTTATTACTACAAGATCAGCTTTTGAAAAAGAATCTGTGAAAGTCGCTCCTATAGATTCCGTTCGACTGTAACGGTGTGGTTGAAAAACAGCAAAAATTCGATTCCAGTCACCGCTGCAGGCTGCCTCTATAGTGCTTTCAACTTCAGAAGGTAAATGCGCATAGTCATCCACAAAAACAATACCGTTCTCACTTCCTCTATGTTCGAAACGACGAGCCACCCCACCAAAACCACTCAAAGCATCCGCAATGATCGCCGGTTCAACGCCCGACATGAATCCCCCTACTGCCGCTATAGAAGCATTTTTTACGTTATGCACTCCTGGTATGGGAATTGAAAGCGTTAAGGTTTCTTCACCTGTGATGCAAAACTCAGAGCCCTTCCATGTTTCCTTTGTTAACTCTATTCTCCAGTCTGCAAGAGGATTAAACCCAACTGTCGTTGCCTCAATTTCATTGGATAGCCGTAGTGAATTAACGTCATCAATTCCAAGTAAAACAACTCCATCTGTTTCATCTCCGAATTTCACAAACGCTTCATAAAGGGCTTCGAATCCTCCAAAATACTCAAGATGATCTTCTTCAAGATTGGTAATGATTGACAACTTTCGTTTCAAACCCAAAAAAGATGCATCACTTTCATCTGCCTCTATTACAAGAAGCTCCCCTTCATCCCAGACCGCTCCAGTTCCAATCTCATTCACTTCTCCCCCAATAATAAACGAAGGTTTTAATCCAGCTTCACGTAGCACAAGTGAAAGCATCGATGAAGTAGTTGTTTTCCCGTGAGTCCCTGAAACAGCAATCGAATCCTTAAGTTTAGAAATACTTCTCAAAACTTTTTCTCTACTTAAAAGAGGAATTCCATTCTCGACGGCCTGCAAACACTCAATGTTTGAATCTGAAATTGCCGTAGAGCGTGCAACAAAGTTAACACTTTTAACATTTTTCGAATCATGTCCTATAAAGATTTCAACCCCAAATGCCCTTAATCGATCCAGACGATGCGAGTCTTTGATATCAGACCCACTTACTACATGGCCCATAGTTGCAAGCACCTCAGCAATTGCTCCCATTCCAGCTCCACCAATGCCGATAATATGAACAGAGTTTTTTACAGAAAGATCCACCTCTTCATTTACCATAAGACTCTCTTTCAATGATGTTCGAAATCAGATCTACCATGTCATCCCCAGCAGTTAAATGAGCAACAGCTCTCGTTCTTTTGCTCATTTCTAGTAAAATTGATTCATCTTCCAATAAATAACTAATCTTATTGGATAGGGAAATGCAACTAAGTTCATTATCCGGAAGAAGCATCGCTGAACCATTTTTTTCAAAAAAGAGCGCGTTTTTTTCTTGATGGTTTCCCGGAGAATTTGGAAGAGGAATAAGTATTGAGGGCACTCCCAAAGCAGTAATTTCTGAGACACTTGTCGCACCTGCCCTACTGATGACTAAATCTGCTGCTCCGATTAGTGCTGTTAAGTCACTCAAGTATTCGATCATTTTGTACTCGACATCACCAATTGATTTTTGTTCTAATTGAGAAAATTCTGGCCAATCACGTGCCCCCACAACGTGGTAAATAGAAATAGCTTTACCTTCCCAAAGTTCAGACAATTCGAATACCGTCTCATTCAAATGGTGTGCTCCCAAAGAGCCGCCAAAAACCGTGATCATTGTTCTGTCATCGACTCCCAACTCTCTCCGAACTTCCTTACGAGAATCGGACTCGATAAAATTTAAGATTTCAGACCTAAGTGGGTTTCCTGTCAGCACGGAATGCGGAAGATTAACGCCCTCAAAGGAAACAGCTGACACTTCAGCGAAGCGCGCGATGATTTTATTAGTAGCTCCTGGAACCGCATTCTGTTCGGCTACTAATAAGGGCACGTTAAAAAGCTTTCCCGCTAAACCGCATGCAAGACTTGCATAACCTCCCATCACGACAATGATTTCTGGTTTAGCCTTAAGGATCATTAATGAAGCTCTAAAAAACGCGGAGAGTAAAGAGAGAGTCGATAATACATTCCGAAAAGTAAGCTTTCTTTGTATTCCGCGTCCGGGAAGAACACTCATCTCAAAGCCGGCTTCGTGAACAATTTCTCTACCCGTTCCCCTCTTACTTCCGACGAAATGGATTTCATTTTCTTTTTTCAAAACCCCTTTACTGTAAAGAGCTTTTCCTATTGCTACTGCTGGAATAACATGGCCTGCAGTACCCCCTCCGGCAATTAAGACACGACAAGCACCTGAAATCATTTACATTTATCCTTACTCATCGCGTCTGCCTTGAAACATTCAATAAAATTCCAAACGCAGCCATAGTTACAACTAAAGAACTTCCACCGGAAGAAACAAAAGGAAGCGGAACACCTGTGATAGGCAACATCCCCAGAACCGCCCCTAAATTCACAAATGCTTGAATACTTATCCAAGCCGTTATACCTGCCGCCAAAAGTTGTCCGAAATTATCCGGAGCTTTAAAAGCAGAAGCTAAACCTGCCAAACCTATTGATAAAAATGCGAGAATCACTAAACAAGCTCCAATAAAACCCAACTCCTCAGCAACAATTGCGAAGATGAAATCAGTATGTGAAAATGGTAGAAATCCCCACTTTGCTCGGCTTTCCCCAAGTCCTAATCCACTCACTCCACCTTGTGAAATAGCTACCGCTGATTGAAGAGCTTGCCATCCGGTACCAGTCGGATCCTGCCATGGATCTAAAACTCCCAAGAGCCTCCTTCGTCTGTAGCCCGATGAGTAACTTGCTGCGAAAAGCAAAGCAACTCCTGAAATTCCCATTACAAGAAGATTTCTAAGACGGAAGCCAGAAAAAAATAGAACAGTTAATGAAATTGCAGCGATGATAGCCGTCGTTCCTAAATCTGGCTCAAGCATGAGAAGAGCTGCCGCTGTTCCAAGAACTAGTAGAAATTTCTTGATTGAAGTTATAGTCACATTTGTTTTTTTCTTTGATCCAGAGAACAAATCCGCTAGATAAATAACTATTGCCAACTTAAGGAATTCAGAAGGCTGAAAAGTGAACGACCCTATACCGATCCATCTAGCCGAGCCATTAGCCGTAATTCCGACACTTGGAAACAACACAAGAGCACATAGAGCTAACGAGAAAAGTAAAAGTGGGATAGAAAATTTTCTAATTTTTCGATAATCGATTCGTATCGTTACTGCCATCGAAAGAATCCCCAACAAGAGCCATAAAACTTGTCTTTTTAAATGGTGCCAAGTATCACCGAAAATACGAAGATCATTAACCGATGAGGCTGAAAGGACCATTACAACCCCTAGAAGGATAAGTATGATCATCGCTGTAATTAACACAACGAAACGTAGAGAACGGAATCCGGGTGGATTTGCTGAAATGCTTAAAATTTTCTTATGTTTTCCAGTAGAGGTTTTAGTATTCACAAGCCAACCTAGAATATTTCCAGTTCGGAAACTGCTCTGATGAAATCTGAACCTCTTTCAGAATAAGATTCATACCAGTCAAAAGAAGCGCAGGCGGGTGATAAAAGAACAGTTCCTCTGGGTAGTGCTTTTTTATAAGCCTTTTCAACTGCTTCGCTCATCGTGCTAGCAACTTCAACGCTGCACTCATTTTCAAAAATTTTCACTATTTCTTCAGCAGCTTCACCCATAGCGATAACAGCGAGCGGTTTAGCTTCTTTTAAAGGCGTTAAGTCAATTCCTTTATTTTTTCCTCCAGCTATTAAAACAGCGCCCGGTAAGCCCTTTAATGCAGAAAGCGTGGAATGAGGAGTCGTCGATTTGCTGTCATTTACGAAAGCTATTTCATTTCTTTGAGCAACCAACTCGACTCGATGTTCTAATCCTTTAAACCGCTCAAGTGTTTCAACACACGACCCAACGTTAGCTCCGAATTTTTTAGCAAGAAGCAATGCAGCCTGAGCATTTTCTAAATCATGAGGCATGCTTCGTGGTAAATCTCTAATATCAAGTAGTGACTCTCCCTCGAATATCAAGTTAAAGCCTTGTACATAACAATAAGAACCGTCGATTCCAAACCCAGTAACCCCTTTAGGCGAATACTGTTTCACAACCTCATCGGATAAATTCGCAATAGCATCAGATTCTTTTTCAACACCTTCCCAAACACGTTTTTTTGCTTGCAAGTAGGTATCTAAGTTCAAATGATGATCAAGATGGTCAGGCGCAAAATTCAACCAAACTGACGGTGATGCTTTGAACTTAAGAGAGTGAGCAAGTCGAAAAGATGATGCCTCGATTACAAAGCAATCTGCCGAACTATCTTCTATCGCTGTCAGCACTGGCTTTTCCAAGTTTCCAGCCGCAACAGCATTTAGACCTGATCGGTTAAGCATCTCCGTAACAAGTGTCACAACTGTTGTCTTACCATTAGTTCCAGTAACTGCACATCGAGGTCTGTCATCCCATTCATTAGCGAGGTCTCCTTCGTCGATAATCGTCGACCCAACCCGGGAAGCAGCTCCAAAGACAGGATGTGAGTCAGGAATACCAGGACTAATGAGGATTTGTGAAAATCTTTGAAGGAAATTATCCCATTTACCACTCAAAGGAGCTGGGAATAGTTCTAGCGACAATTTGTTGGCCCACTCCTTAATAGATTCTGAAGGAGAGTCATCTACAGCACATACCTCATGACCACGCGAGATAAGTGCTTCACTCGCGGCGCATCCTGTAATTCCTAATCCGAGTACTAAAGTCTCATCACCCATCAATAGGTACCGGCAATTAATCCGACTATTCCGGAGCGAAGTGAGTCACCATAAAACAGACCTATACCGAGAGCTGTACACAAGCCAGACATCATCCAAAAACGTACAATCACAGTGGTTTCAGGCCAGCCAGATAATTCAAAATGATGATGAAGGGGTGCCATTTTGAAAACTCTTCGCCTGGAAAAAAATCTAAAACCCAATATTTGGATTATCACTGAAAGGGTTTCTACAACAAATAAACCCGCAACAATAGGTAAAAGAAGCTGAGTGTTTGTCGCTAGAGAAAGTGCAGCTAGCCCGGTTCCAATTGCCAACGATCCAGTGTCACCCATAAAAATCTGTGCCGGTGCGGAATTCCACCATAAGAAACCTAAACAGGCGCCCGCCATAGCAGCTGAAATTACTGCAAGATCTAAGGCATGTGGAACATCATATAAATCGGGGTATCGAAACTGCCAAAACGAAATAACGCCGAAAGCGCCGAAACAAAAAATAGCGGCTCCCGCAGCTAAACCATCTAACCCGTCAGTTAAGTTAACTGCATTTGCTGATCCTGAAATAAGAAGAATTGCCCATAGGCTCCACAAAACTTCACCGATCTCCCAGCCAGGATAGTCAAAACGAGTAAAAGAAATTTTAGTATGAACTGGAGAATAGGTGACCATCAAAATGGCGAAAATTACTGCAACAAGCAAAAGTCCAAACATTTTCGTTTTCTTGTTCAGGCCCAGGTTTCTCTCACGGACTACTTTGATCCAGTCGTCGATTAGCCCCACTGTTCCAGCTCCAAGAATGCTCAGCATCACAAAAATTCCAGTTCGAGTGTAAATACCGTGGTATAAATCACTAATGACGTAACCGGCTGTAGCACCGGCCACAATTCCAACACCTCCCATTGTTGGTGTTCCTGCTTTTGTAATGTGACCAGCAGGGCCATCTTCACGAATCGGTTGCCCAATTTTCAACCGTGTCAACCAAAAAATCAAAGTTCGACTTAAAAACAAAGAAACAACCATAGCAATAGCAGCGGCTATAAGGATTCGTATCATCGCTCTCCCGAAGAAGATGCTTTTGAAACGACATCTAGCAATACATTTTTATCGGAAAAAGGGATCTTCTTCCCGTCAATTTCTTGATATTCCTCATGGCCACGTCCAGCAACTACGATCAGGTCACCAGATTCGGCTTCATTAAAAGCTTGTTCTATTGCCTTTCGTCTATCCACTTCAATTACTCGTGGTTTTATGCTCATACCAGAAGCAATTTCAGAAATTATTTTTTCTGCGTCTTCACCGCGAGGGTTATCACTTGTCAAAATATTCACATCAGCTCCCACACTCGCTACTTCGCCCATTAGGGGACGTTTTTCCGAATCCCTTTCACCACCACAACCAAATACAAGAATAATTCGTCCAGCAACTATTTTTCTGCACCCTCCAAGAAGTTCTGCCAATGCAGAAGGTGTGTGCGCATAGTCAATAATCGCTGAACTCTCTTGCGTGAGTGATACAGGTTCGAACCGCCCAGGAACACCATTTAACGAATTCAATCCTGCAATAACTTCTGCAACCTCTAATCCGAGCTGAATAGCAATTTCAGCAGAAACAAGTGCATTGGAATATGCGAAAGGCCCACCTAACGGAATAGTTACCCTTTCTCCACGCCAATCGAAAGAAGAACTTTTCTGCGTAAATACGACATTCCGATTTTTTAATGAAAGTTCTTCCACTTCCATTCCACTTGAAATAGCTTTTTCGAAATAAGACCGCCCATAATCTGAATCCGTTGCAATTACTCCTCTTTTTGAGAATTCTCTACTAAACAAAAGGCCTTTTGCTAGGTAATAATCTTCCATCGTTCCATGGAAGTCGAGATGATCGTGGCTCAGATTCGTGAAAGCAACACTTGAAAAGTGCGTTTTACTCACTCGCTTCTGAACAAGGGAATGGGAAGATACTTCCATCGCAACTACTTCGACTCCCTCACTGCAATATTTTCGTAATTCTCGTTGAAGTTCCGGAGATTCAGGGGTCGTTAACATTCCAGTTAAAGTTCCAATTGTCGCTGTGGGGGTTCCGTAAGTACTTAATATTTCAGCCAACATGCTCACTACGCTCGTTTTACCGTTAGTACCGGTAACTCCTACAACATTTATTTCTTTTGATGGATCACCAACAATTCGAGAAGCAACAAGTGGTAAAACTGCTCTAACATTTTCAACTAGAAACGTTGGAATATCCAACCCACTTACTTTTTCAGCTAAGAGCGCAGAAGCACCTGAATCAATTGCTTCTTGGATGTAATTATGGCCATCAGTGGTCTTACCTCTTAAACAGCAAAAAATATCACCTTCAATAACCTCGCGTGAGTCATGAGTAACACGTTTAATTTCTGGATCAACTTGATTGCTATCAAGCAACCCTTCAATGTCGGCGGTTAGTTTCGATAAAAGCATTATTCAACTAGAGATCCGGCAATTTCTTCAGGAATTTCCTCAATAGGGAATTCATCCAACTTAGCAGTCAATAATCCCGCTTGCGCTGGAGTGACAGCAACCACTCGTTCCGAAAAAGAGGAGTCGATTTTCTCATTTTCAGATGGGATTCTTAATTGCCGCGCTGCAAATTTGGCAAAATCTGCAAAAATTGGAGCAGCAGCTTTTCCTCCAGAGTCAGCAGAAGCAGAAGGTTCGTCTACTACCACCAACGCTACAATTTCAGGATCATCAACTGGAAAAAATCCAGCGAAGGATACTACGTAACGACGATCCTCTTCCTCTTCTCCATAACCACCTGATTGTGGTTTCCATGCCGTTCCAGTCTTTCCTGCAACTCTGTAACCAGGAATTTGTGCGTTCTTTCCAGTACCCGAACTCACCACTGTTTCGATTATTTCAACTATCGACTCAGCAGTCCGTGATTCAATGATTCTTTCAGGTTGTGTATTTAACGCATCAACAGGCATTCCTACATTATCCCCCACACCACGTACAAGAGTGGGCGCGGGCTTCAATCCACGGTTTGCAATGGTTGCGTATGCAGTCAACATTTGAATCGGAGTAACAGAAACCCCTTGTCCAATAGCTATGGTTGGCAAGGAAGTTCCGGACCACTTTTCAACCGGAAGAAGAATTCCATTCGCTTCTCCAGGGAAATTCAATTCACTTTTTCTTCCAATACCAAATTTTTGCAACTTGTTATGCAAAAGTGCTGGTCCGATTTCTTGAGCCCAGAGAATAGTTCCGACGTTTGAAGACTTGAAAAGAATCTCAGAAACTGACCAGTCTGTTTCATCATGATCAAACCAGTCTGAGAAATCGGAGTCATGAACATGTATCTCATCTGCTACTTTCCGAACTGAGTCACTGGAAGCCACACCAGCATCCATAACTGCAGAAAAGGTCAACGGCTTCATTATTGAACCTGGTTCAAAAGTCCATGTTGCACTTCGATGTTCACTAATCTGTTGGATCTTTCCATCGGGATTTCGTTCCACCGCCACTGACGCAAGTATTTCACCCGTAGATGGTCTCATTGCTACCAAAAGGCCTGCGTGACCTCCCGCTTCATCAACTCCAGAAATCAAAATTTTCTCAGCTTCAAATTGAAGAGAGCGATCTAAAGTTGAGACAATTGTTTCACCATTCTCAGCTGGTTCGAGAGAATACTCTCCCCCCGGAATCGTTGATCCCCTAGGGCCTCGCTCAACTATTTTTACTCCATTCTCACCAGATAGATATTTGTTATAAGATTTTTCTAAACCACTTATACCGTTCCCGTCAATATCTGTTCTTCCAATGATCGCAAGTACAGCATCCCCATCCGGCCTAACTCGACTCTGTTCTTTTTGGGTGTAAATGCCAGAAAGTTTTAACGATAAAACTGCATCCGCAAAACGATCCTCTACTTGTCGAGACAGATATACGAATTGTTTTCCACTGCTCAATTTATTTTCTAGTTCCAGCAAGTCGCCACCTAATATTTGAACCAAAGCTTTAGCAGTTTGTACTGGATCTTCAACAAGTCGTGTGTCCGCAACTAAAGAACGCCTTGGAACAGAAACTGCCAAATCAACTCCATATCTGTCAAGTATTGATCCTCGTTGAGCAAGTACTTCTTCTGTTTTCATCCTCTGACTCGCTCCGTGAGCTATATAGCGCTCGGAGTCTAATATTTGAAAATGCACCAATCTCCATACCAGACCTCCAGAAATCAGAATCATCACACAACTAACGAAAATAGACCTACGGAAAAAACTTTTTAAATGAGAGGGCATGGATCTTTTCCCTGAGTTTTTCTTTTTTTTGAACATCAACTTGATCGCCTGAAAGGATTGTTCAACGGTGGCGGAAGTTCGAAAATTGTTCGTAATTGTTTCCTGTTGGGCGGCGGCAACATGTTTAAACGACCTTCGGCGGCAGAAAGAATTCTTTCTGGATTCTTCAATTCGGCTACCTCGATCCGCAGTTCCCGAGAATTACCCATTCCTTCCGTTATTTGCCGCTGAAGAGAATCAACTTCCTGTTGAACGGAAACTAGGAAAGCATGTGAGCCTGCTACTGAAAATAGAAGAATAAAGGAAATGGCCACACCCAGAAAAATTGAAAAAGTGATCCCAGTTTTTTTTCTTCGAGTCTCAGCTCCAACTATCTTCTTTCGAGGTATTTGAAGATCAATCGTGACAGTCATAAGCTCTCCAAAACTCTCATTCGAGCACTCTTTGCTCGTCTATTTTCTTTTATTTCTTCCTTCGAAGCAGTCAAACCTGAATGTGGCAACTGGCCTTTTGCGACTGCACCACAGACACACGGAAGTTTGCTCGGGCAACTACAACCACCAGTTACCACATTTCTAAATAGTTCCTTAACTATCCGATCTTCACCAGAGTGGTAAGAAATAACTATTCCGCACCCTTTTGGTCGTAATCGCTCAATCGAGGCACTCACTCCTTGAATCAACTCTTCGCGTTCCTGGTTAACTTCCATACGAATTGCTTGAAAAGTTCTTTTGGCGGGATGCCCGCCTCGCCTTCGCGCTGCCGCTGGGATGGCATTCTTTACCAATTCAGCAAATTCTAAAGTACTGCTGATCGGACGATTTCTAATTATTGAAGCAGCTATACGCGCTGCAAATCTTTCATCAGAATTCTTCTCTATTATTCTCTGCAATTCCGACCTGTCTGAATTGTTTAATAAATATGAAGCCGTTCTTTCCTGACGAACATCCATTCTCATGTCTAGAGGACCATCAAAACGATAACTAAAACCTCGTTCCGCATTATCTAACTGCGGTGAAGAAACCCCCAAATCAAAAAGGAAACCAGAAATTAAAGGGATGCTTTCATCATTAAATATTTCCTCCAATGAAGAAAAAGAGTTATGAAAAAATCTAACTCTTTCTGAAAACCTTTCGAGCCTGTGACGCGCTGCCTGCAATGCTAAATGGTCACGATCAAGGGCAACTAGTTCAATATCAATGCGCCTATCAAGTATTCCTTCTGAGTGTGAAGCCCCGCCAAGTGTTGCATCGATAAAAACCCCAGGAGGAATATGGTCAACCACATCAAGCACTTCATTCAACATGACTGCCTCATGCTTAAAGTTTGATGTTAATTTATTGTTCACTTAATTACCTTTGGAATATTTTCCGACTATCGACCGTTCCCCGGATAACCAAACTTAAGAAATTCTCTTAAAGATCTTGATGGGAGGAGGTGGAGGAGGGGCCTTCCATCCGCTATCCGAAGAACGATCCATAATCGGAAGATTGAGCTGTTTAAATGAGCAGTGGTTATATTCCTCCCCCCTGCCAGAAAGTATCTGCCAGTGATCTGTCAAGATCATCTGCCATTCCTTCCCAGTCACTGGGGTTCCAAATCTCTATGTGTGTAATCGCTCCACAGAGGAGTGCCTCATTTTCTAAAGAAGCAAATTCACGTAAACGTTGTGGAATGCTTAATCTGCCTTGACTGTCTATGCGTTGTTCATCAGAATTAGCCGCAAGTCGCCTGAGTATTTTGGGTTCCACACTTCCCTCCTGAATTTGCGTCTGAAGCCGCGACACCATTTCCGCAAAAGCTTCAGGCGTATAAATTGCAATGCAATTAGCTGCAGGTGAAATAAACGCTTCTGCGGAAAAGCGGGATCGGAACTTCGCGGGAAGCACTAGGCGCCCTTTTTCATCGAGTGAATGTTCATGTGTTCCGACAAAAAGCATTCTGTTTTCCTTTTTCTACCTGTATTGAAAATCCGCTAGAAAACAAGAGAAAAGAAATATTTCCCATTTCGCCCCATTTTCCTCCACATTTCTAGTATACCCCCCCACTTTTGTCAACAGGCGCGCCAAAAGAAAGAGATTTAATCAATTTCCTTTGATTTATTACGGTTTAATAGGTTCTAATTAACGCTTTTTATAAGTGAGAGCAGTAATTCATCTGGATCTGCTTCAATAGGAGCGGCCAGTTTAAGTAAATCGTCAACGATCTTTTTTACTGGTTCCATTTGAAGTAGACGGACAATTCTTTCCGCAGGCCAAGAAAACAGAGCAGCGCACTGGAACCACGCCCCTTCTCGAGTTCGTCTCTGACTAATACCAATAGCTTTTTTTCCTGAAACTGTGACCTCACCAGTTGCTAACCCTGCAAAACACACAAATCGAGAAAGTTCCGTTTTTCGGATTTCTTCATTATGAACTTCCCCGTAAAGGCCAATGTCTTTCATGGCTCTTACCCAAAGTTCACCCAGCCATAGCGAGGAACGTCTAATGTCGTTACACCACAGAGGGTCTTCTCTCGGGACAACAAAATCGACCCATAGGACCTTACCTGGTTCGAGGAAGACAGCTCCTCCTCCTGATTTCCTATAAACATAATCACATTCGATAGCAGTTTCTAAGAACATATTTTTCTGCGCAGTTCCAAAGACCATTGTTGGTCTATCTATCTCATGAATAATTATTTGCCGAGACTCAAAGGTAGGAAGTGTTAGATGCCTATCAGCAACACTTCCTTGAGATCTTTTAATACTCCAGCTTTCCACGGTATTAATTCTTTGATTTTTCTAAATCTGCTACCCATGTAAGCCATTTAATTACAACATCAGTTTGTGGCAGCTTTCCCGACTCGCCCTGATAAGTAATAATTCTGAATTCCAAAAAATCGTTACTAGGAAATGGCAGAAAGGGAGGAATCAATAGCCATCTACTTTTGGCGAGAATAAAAATCTGCTTAATGCTTGTAGACCACAATGAAGGTTTCCACAACAGAGCAAAGAAGAGCTTTGTCAACCATTTACCTTTCAGCACTAATTAACTCCTTTAGTATTCAGCCAAACCGCAGCAGCTCCAATCAAAGGAGCTTCGTCTTTAAGGCTTGCAAAATTTACCTGCAGGTTTTTTGTGAAATCAAGACCACAAAAACTTGCTGCAGTTGAACGAACTTGATTAAGAAAGATAGGTCCGAATCCTAAAGCAACTGAGCCTCCGATTAATACGGTGGGAATATTCAGCAGATTGACAGCTATCGAAACAGCTTTTCCAACAAAATAACCACAGCGTATTTTTACCTCTTCTGATGCTTCTGTAGCGGGCATACCAGTTTCTTTTTCTATTGCACCACCCGAAGCAACCGCTTCAAGGCAACCGTTACTACCACATGCACACATGGGGCCATCGGGTTCAACATTTATATGTCCTATATGACCAGCGTTACCCATCTCTCCATCCAAGAGCTTTCCATCGATTACAAAACCGCCACCGATTCCAGTCGAAACTACCATCGCTAAATAATTTTTATGACCGGAAGCTGCCCCAACCCAGCCCTCTCCTAGGGCAATTGCTTTAGCATCATTATCGAGGGCTACTGGTATACCAAGAGCTTCTGACAATTTCGACCTCAATGGAAAGTTTCTCCATTGAGGAATGTTTAACGGAGAGATCTCCTCCCCGTTATTCCTCATCGGTCCAGCACTTCCCACTCCACAACCGTCGACTTCTGTTCCATCTAAAACTTCTTCAGATAAAGAAATCAACTTTCGGAATAACTCTTCCCCATTCCTGGATTCCGTAGGGGTTGAAGATCGTTTTTTAATCACACCATCTGAAGTAACTCGGGCTGCTGCAAGTTTAGTTGCACCTACATCTACTGCGAGAATATCCTTCACTAACATTCCCCTTTATGATTTCAGCCGAGATTATCGCGACGGAAACGCTCTTTCATCAGATCTCGAAACTTCTGTGATGAGTCTCCCAATTTGATACCTTTTTCACTCCACATTGAAGATTGAGATGCTTGTTGAATACCGGTTCGACCAAGGTTTCTGGCATTTCTTTCAATTGCAAGTGCTGAAAATAACATCAGTAGAAATGCAAGAAACGCAACTATGAAAGAAATGGACAACGTTAAGAGCATGCAAACCACCCCAAGAAAAAAAACTAAAACTGACCATTTTAAATTTTTGAGCGACTTTGTGTAAACGGTGGTTTCAGAAACTTCACGCGCCAACTCAGGATCACTCTCATAAAGACTTTCCTCTATTTCAAGAAGAATCTTCTCTTCATCTTCTGAAAGTGGCATCTATCTGACTCTCCTACCGTGTATATATCTGTAAATAAATTCTAACTGTTAATCAAGGCATAACACCTATCAAGAAGTAACCCTTTCTATTCAATCACTTGAATTTTCATCTGGGCCCCACTGTTGTTCTCCTTTTCTTTTAACACGCATCCCAGTGGAACTGAGTATGCTCGCCGGCCCAATTGACGCGACACCGAATCGATCTCGAATCAAATCGACAGCATCTTCACTGTCTTTCCGATTGGAATGAGAATTTTCAGAAAATTTAAGTTGCTCTCCGGAATTCTTATCGAAATTCGTCACAGAAATTCCGAGTAGTCTGACACCAGGTCTTAAATCCACCTCACTAAGCAACTTCTTGGCTTCTTCCAAAACCATAGAAGAAAGAGAAGTTGGATCCGGAAAGGTATAAGAGCGAGAAAAAGTAGTGAAGTCCGAATAGCGTATTTTTAAGGAAACTGTGCGGCATTTCTTTTCAGATTTTCTTAAGCGCCATGAAACAGAATCAACCAGTCGAACCAACTCGCGTTCCAAGTCTTCTCGATTTGTTAAGTCCTTAGAAAATGTTTCCTCATGTCCTATAGATTTAGCTTCCTGTTCTACGACTACATTTCGGTTGTCAATGCCTCTAGCTAGACGCCAGAGCTGTTGACCAGCTGCTTTCCCTAGGTTCGAAACCAAACTTCCTTCAGAAACTCGACTAAGTTCCCCTACAGTCTCTATTCCTAGAGCATTTAACTTTTTATGAGTTTTAGGTCCGACACCCCAAACTGCATGAACAGGAAGTGGATCTAAAAAAATTTCTACTTCGTTTTCATCAAGAAGAAAAACACTCTCACCATATACAGGACCTCTGGGTCCTACTTTCGGTTTTGCATTCTCACTCGAGAGTTTCGCCAAAAACTTATTTACAGACCCTCCAACACTGCATCTAAGACCTTCTTCTTCATATATCGCATCTCGGATTTTATACGCAATTGCTTTAGGCTCTCCATGAACTCTTCGCACTCCCCCGATATCTAAAAAAGCTTCATCCAGGGACAGTGGTTCAACCAAGGGAGTAAACCTTTTGAGAATATTCATAATTCTTTCACTCGCCTGAACATAGAATTCGTAATCCCCAGAAATGACTACCAGATCCCTACAGAGTCTTTTAGCTATTCTGGATGGCATAGCAGAGTAGATTCCGTAGGAACGTGCCTCATAAGAAGCTGCGGCTACAACACCACGATTCCCACTTCCTCCCACTACAACAGGTTTACCTACTAATTCCGGATGGCGCAGTAATTCAACTGAAGCAAAGAACGCATCCATGTCTACGTGCAATATTGAGATTGTCACTGCTTGCGTTCCACGATCAAGTTGCCGGTTTTGTCAGATATAGCTGTATAGCTAAAACTTTTTTCGGAGGGTATTTCTCCTTTTATATATGCAAGTACTGGTTCTCTAACCCAAACTGGAGAATTTTTCAATCGAGCTTCACAAGCTTTTTCAGAAAGAAATTCGGCTTCTTCAACAATTTCATCTGGATCATTTATTACTAACGAACCAGTCCAGTTAATTGCTTCAAAAACCTCTACCTCTAGAGCCATATTCTGTTTAAGGAAATTTACAGATACTCCATAAACCAACTCAGACCAAGTCGACGCGCGTAAACCAGTCTCCTCATACACTTCACGCTCCAGAGCTTCAACTGCACTCTCACCCTCATCGATCACACCTCCAGGTGGAGTCCAATCTATTCCACCTTTTTTTCCACGGTGCATCTTGCCTTTGCGTCGATTAGCAACCAATAAGATTTTAGAGTCATTTCGAATAAGCCCTCCAGCAACTGACCAGTTTCGAAAGGATTCATTTTTCATATCAATATTATTTGCCTAATTAAGTAGTTGATTTTGACCTATAGCCTAAAGTTAGCACCAACTCTATAAAGCAGAATCAGGAGTATAAATTTATATGGCCACTTCTTCAGCCCCCTCGGTGAAATCAAGGATTATGGCGATTACTGCAATTACTATTTCTGGATTATGCGGAGGTCTAGTTGGATACGCAGTTACGGATTTACAGTGTGAAAATGGATGCGAGACACTTTCTGGCTCTATAGGTCTGGGGGCTGCCTTGCTGGCTGCTGGCGGTGTCTCTGTGGTTTCGAATCTGGCCCTCAAAGCTATGTCTGAATGGAAGACGACCGAACGTCAACAATCGGTACGTGAAAGATTCCCAGTTGAGTAAAAAATCAATCGAAGAAGACTTACGGACTCTTGCCGCCAACATTGCTAAGAGAACTGGTAAAAAAGTTGCCAAAAGACTTGGCGAACAACACATACAAACTTCGAAGAGTTCTGCAACTGACCTTGTAACTGAAATTGATGAATGGTCTGAGAAACAAATCACAAAATACATCACTTCTCATAGACCAAACGATGAAATCATCTGCGAAGAAGGAACCTACATAAAAGGGAAAAACAATATCCGATGGTTTATCGACCCTATAGATGGAACAACAAACTTTGTTTACAGCCACCCTGGGTTTTCAATATCAGTGGGAGTTGAAATCGACAAGGAAACAAAAGTTGGAGCTATCTACGCCCCTTTGCTGAATGAGTTATTTAGCGCTTCATCTTCCCACGGAACAACCTGCAATGGTAGAGAAGTTGAAGTAAGTAAAACAAACGAACTCTCCAACGCATTAATCGCTACAGGCTTTTCTTACAAATCTGAATTCAGAGGCACTCAAGCGAAAAACTTGATCGGGATTTTGCCAAAAATTAGAGACATCCGTCGAATGGGTGGAGCAGCATTTGACCTCGCGTCAGTAGCTTGCGGTCGGGTCGACGCATTTTTTGAACATGGACTCTCCCCTTGGGACATTTCAGCGGGTCATGCTCTTGTAAAAAATGCTGGAGGCGTAATGATGATGATTAACCCTTCAAAATCTGGCGACTATAGCCAGCCTGAAGTCAATGTATTAAAAAGTTCTTCAGAGATTTCTGAAAACTCAATTACAGTAGCTTCCTCCAAGCATCTAATAGATCAAGTAGTGGAATTACTAATAACCAGTCAGGTAGATTATTCATAACTACTGTTAAATATTCAAAAAACCTTTTAAAATCAATTCACTTTCTAGAATAAAAACAGAGAAAAAATTTCAATCCTTACAAAATGCCGCAACTACCCAAGAAATGAGGCAACATTAAAGTATGAGTGTAAGAATTCTTACAGTAGAAGATGACGAAAGAATTCGAACTGCCGTCAGCCTAGCCCTTCAAGAAGAAGGCTGGGAGGTTGAAGAAACCTCTAATGGTGAAGATGCTTTGGCTTCATTCTCGAGACAACCCAGTGACGTCGTGTTGATAGACATCATGCTTCCAGGGATCGACGGATTTGAAGTCTGTCGAAAAATACGACGTTTAGGTGATGTTCCAATCGTTATGGTTACCGCCCGCTCAGATAGTCATGACGTTGTGGCCGGTCTGGAAGCTGGAGCGGATGACTACCTACGGAAACCTTTCGATCCAAAGGAGTTATCTGCACGCGTTAGGGCACTCCTCAGAAGATCTAAGACTATAGGCACGACGACAAAATTTTTATTTGACCAACTTGAAATAATTGCCGATGAGGGAATGGTCCGCGTTAATGGCAAAGAAGTTCATCTGACACGCACCGAATTTAAACTTTTGATCGAACTAGCTACCAACTCTGGAAAAGTTCTAAGTCGTGAAGATTTACTAGAACGAGTTTGGGGGTATGACTATTTCGGCGATAGTCGACTTGTGGATGTACATGTTAGACGTCTACGAACTAAGGTCGAAATGGATCCCGCAAATCCAAAATACGTGGTCACTGTAAGGGGAATGGGCTACAAACTCCAAACCCAGTTTTAATGTCGGTTATAAGAATTAGCTAACCAATGTCAAATGAAAAGCACGACCGAACCGAAGCTCTTTCTTACAAACTCAAACTAGGTCTGAGAACCAGAATTTCCCTCTTCTTCGCAGTCGGCGGTTTACTCGTATCTATCGGACTTTCGGGAGTAACTCTTGTGCTTACTAGGCAACAACTTATCGATAGCCGTGAAACCGCTGCATCAGCTTTTGCTTCAACTAATGCCACGCGTTTATCGAATCAGCTAACACCAGACTCTTCTGTCGAAGACCTACCATCAATTGTAGATTCAATGACAAAAATCGAAGGGAGTCAACGATTAATAAGAATTGGTAACGACTGGCTCCCTTCACAAGAACTAGACAGAGATGACATTCCAGAGAAAATTTTAAAACGAGTTACAGAACTCAAAGCCGGTCAGTTAAGAGCAGAAATTAATGGCAAAACTCGTCTTGTTTTAGGGATTCCACTTCAAGTATTTGATGCAGCATATTTCGCCATAGTTGACCTAACTGACCTAGAAGATACACTCGATGACCTGCGTATAATTCTTTTTGGAGCAGGAACAGGGGTCACTTCTCTTGCGGCCCTTCTTGGCTGGTGGATAAGTCGCCGCACATTACGACCCCTGAGGAACGTGAGAGAAGCAGCAGAAGCTATCGCTGGTGGTCGTCTAGATACAAGGTTGATTCGACAAAGTGATCCTGATCTAGATCGACTATCGGAATCCTTCAATGAAATGGCTAGAGCTCTTGAAGAGCGCATTCATCGGGATGCACGCTTTGCTTCTGAAGTGAGTCACGAATTGAGGAGTCCCTTAACCACACTTAAGGCAAGTGTTGGAGTCCTGGAGGCTAGAAAGAATGAACTCTCCAAAAGGTCTCAAACTGCACTCGATCTACTATCACGTGATCTGGAACGATTTAACCGACTCGTCTCTGAACTTCTCGAAATCTCCGGTTATGACGCTGGTGCTGCCTCTCTACAACTCGAAGAAGTCAATGTCACTCAGTTCATAAAAGCTGCTACGAGAAACGACACTTCAATCAGTTACATGCTTCCCGCAAGAGCAGACACCCTAGTCATAAATGTTGATAAGAGACGTTTAGCGAGAGCTCTGTCCAACCTCATAGACAATGCTCACCGTTATGGAAACGGTCCTACCGTGATAGAAGTTTTAACAAATGAAGATTCAATTGAAATAGCTGTAGAGGATGCAGGACCCGGAATTTCAGCAGAAGAACGAAAAATTATTTTTGACCGTTTTTCAAGAGGTTCAAGTAGCGGTCAGCGTGGTGATGATGGAGGAACAGGTTTAGGTCTGAGTCTCGTACAGGAGGACGTTCGACTCCACGGAGGAAAAGTATGGGTAGAAAATATAAAAGCAACAGAATCAGAAACAGGTTCCCGCTTTGTAATCGAATTACCCACGGTAAAAGAGGAACTATCATGAAAAAGAACTTACCTAGTTTTATTCTGTTGTTTTCTCTCTCTTTGATGACTGCCTGCAGTATTCCTCTTGACGATAACCCAAGAGATCTTTCCGCAAATTTGCCTGACGCTCTTCTACCACCCGCTTCAACGACTACTCAACCCCCTGCTCCCAAAGAAACAGTTAAAATATTTTTAGCTAAGGCCAATCAAGATGGAGAAATGAAACTAGAGCCGGTAAATCGTGAAATATCCGGAGATGGATCAATAAACGTCATACTGGATCAAGTATTGGCTGGTCCTACTTTAACTGAACAAGAAACACAGCTCGTTTCACCTTTTGCTGAAGGTAGTAAAGTCATCGGTGCCATTCTTGAAAATACTTTGCTTGAAATACACCTAGATAGTCTCAATGGTTTCCCCCAAGATGACTCAAAGAGCAACCGCCTTGCTTTTGCCATGCTTGTCTGCACAGCCTCTGAATTAATAACAGGTGCGGACATTTCTTTCGTGCAAATTATGGTTCGACAAAATGATTCGCTTGAAGCCATAAATGCACCCGTTACTGACGGAGACCCTCCTGAAGAAGGTGCTCCTGTGCTATGCAGCAATTACGCGAGTTTTATGACCGAAGAAGATTTCTCCTAAATAAGGAAGGGGTAAAATTGCATGTAGTTTTAGCTCTAGACGCAGGCACTACGAGTGTAAGAACACTGGCAGTGGATCCATCTGGTGAAATTCTTACCACCTCACAGCAAGAATTCACTCAGATATATCCAGAACCTGGTCTCATCGAACATGATCCGGAAGAAATCTGGCAAGCCGCAGCTAACACATTAAAGGAAGTTTCAGAACAAATTGAGAAACTTGGACATGAAGTTGTTTCCATCGGTATAACAAACCAACGTGAAACTGCCATCATTTGGGACCAAGAATCAGGAACACCTTTACATAATGCAATTGTCTGGCAAGACCGTAGGACAACCGGACGCTGTCAAGAGCTAATTAGACAAGGTTGTCTGAGTGAAATCAGATCCAAAACTGGTCTAGTGTTAGATCCGTATTTCTCTGCTTCAAAATTTGAATGGATGATCAAATCATCTTCGGTGGATTCAGGTAAGAAATTTTGTTTAGGAACAGTTGACTCTTGGTTGATTTGGAAACTCACTAACGGGAAAGTTCATGCTACTGAACCCTCAAATGCCTCTCGGAGCATGTTGTTCGATCTAAAAAAAGGAGAATGGTCCGATGCATTGTGCAACATGTTTTCCATCCCTATTGATTCGCTTCCTGAAATTCGCTCCACTTCTGGTTACTTTGGTTCAACAGTCAATGAGGGTCCATTAGGTAAAGAGGTGCCTATTAGAAGTGCTATTGGCGATCAACAGTCTTCTCTTTTTGGCCAAGCTTGCTTTAGACCAGGTGATACTAAAAACACTTATGGAACTGGTTCGTTTATCCTTACAAACCTCGGCGAAGAAACACCCCCAATCAATGATGGGCTTATAACGACAGTTGCTTGGAAATTGAACCCTAAAGCACCTATTACATATGCAATCGAAGGTTCAATCTTTTCAACAGGAGCAACAGTTCAATGGCTACGCGACGAGCTCGAAATAATCAAAGATTCCTCAGAACTAGAAAAACTAGCTATAAATTCTCAGAACAATGGAGGTGTGGTTATAGTCCCTGCTTTTTCAGGCTTAGGCAGCCCTTGGTGGGATCCTGACGCCCGTGGAATCATCACTGGCCTAACGCGTGGAGTTGGAAAAGCTGAACTTGCAAGAGCAACAATTGAATCGATGGCTTTCCAAACTCGTGACGTCCTCGAAACGATAAAAAAGAACGGCACATTAACTCCGGAAAAATTAAAAGTAGACGGAGGAGCTTCGGTAATGGACCTACTAATGCAATTCCAAGCCGATCAACTGAAAATTCCTGTAATCCGCTCTTCCAACACAGAATCAACTGCTATGGGTGCTGCTTACCTCGCCGGATTAGCATCTGGTATATGGGAATCACTAGAGGAAATTGAGACTTTATGGAAGGGAGATGAACCATTTTTACCAGATACTAATAGCCCTCTTCCTGACGAACTCTATAAGAATTGGCTTGATGCAGTAAATAGAAGCAGGAACTAAAACTTAAAACTCTTTCCAGCTCAACTGTTATCTAGTTTTTAGCCTCGAGTCTTTCTTTTAAATCATCGACTGCCGCATGAACTATTTTGCTTTCCGCTCGTCGTTTCACAAAACCTGGCAAACGAACAAATAAATCTACATCAAGGTCATAGACAACTTCAGTTTCGGCAGCATCTTCACCAGAGGGGTGAAATTCATAGTCACCATTCATTCTCTGAATTAAATCACTCTCTATCAAGCGCCATGAGATCCTAAGTGGATTTGAACCGTAGCTGTATCTAAGCGTGTAATTAGTGCTTCTCCCCATTGCGGCCGCCCGAAATGAAACATCACCAGGACGACCATTATCGTCCCTGACCAAAACTTTTACTTCTTTGATGTCATCGGTCCACTCAGAAAGTTTTTCCACATCTGACACCATGTCAAAACATCTCTGTGGAGAAGCTCTAATTATCCTTCTCTGATTTGCATGATCACTCATATTGCCCTCCATGTGAAATTCTACTTAAGAGTTGCCGAATCTAGTGCTTCTATAAGACTTTTTGAGAGCTGATCATAAGAAAAATAATTTTCAGCGCGTTTGCGCGCATCTATACCCATACGTTCTAATTTTTCTGAATTCTGCAATAGCGTTTCTATTGATTGCACCAATTGTCGTTGATCTTTAGGATTGTCAATAATGAAACCTGTTTCATTATTTGAAACAGCGTCTGCCGATCCTCCACTTTTTCCTGCAATTTGAGGAATACCTGATGCTGCTGCTTCCAAAAAAACTATCCCGAAACCTTCTTGTTCCAATCCACCCCAACGAGAACGGCATGGCATGCAAAAAATATCGGACATTCTGTATAACTCAGGTAGGCCTTCCTCTGAAATTTCCCCAAGGAATCTGATGCTCTTTTCTGAATCTTTCGCTAAATATTTCAATCTTTTAAGATCGCGCCCAGTTCCACCAATTAGCAATAATAATTCGGGATAATCTTTCTTGAGAACTTTAACTGCCTGTATCAAAACATCTATTCCCTTTCTTGGCACCAAACGAGTGAGCGCGAGAAGTACAGGCGAAGTAAGCGGAATTCCAAAATCTTTTCGTATTTTCTCTTTCTCTACGGAAACTGCTGGGCGGAATCTTTCAATATCAACACCGGGTGGAATAATCGTTATAGGTAAACTTCGTTTTGCTATCCTCTCGGCCTCTTCCGCCGGATAATTCCCTGCACAAATTACTAAAGAGGCTTTTTTTAGAGTGTTAGCTAAAAGTGATCTAACAATGGGCATCTTTCCAGGAATTGCCAACTCCGCTCCATGAAGAACAAGAGCGTATGGTATGCGACTCCTCGGAGCTGATAAGGCGAGTGGAAATGCCGGATCCCAAACTATTAATTCAGCCTCAATATCTTGTCGCAATTTTTGCACGTTTCTATTGACATTGGGAGTAGGAAGTAAAACCTTATTAGTGGATCTAACTGTTCGGAAATGTTGTCCGGAGTCAAACTCTCCATCACTCTGGAACGGTGTGGTGTAAACATAAAAATCTTCAGCTGGTAAACGTCGCCATAACTCCCACAGATAAGATTGAATTCCTCCCACTTTCGGCGGGAAGTCATTTGTGATCAGTACGTGCCTTCTCATATAAAACCCTCCACCTCAGCAAGCATAATTTCTTTTAGAACTAGAGGGTCAGAGTCATTCTTAGCTAGGTCTACAAGGTCTTTATGACCTAAGCGAATACTCGCCCATGCTGCATGACTTCTTAATAAAGGATCAGAGTTACGCAAGTACTTCATTAAGAGAGATTTAAATAGCTCATTCTCAGTTTCTTTGGAGTTTCCAATTGAAACAAGAGCGTTGCGTTTCAAATATCGAGGATTCCTCTCTGCTATGTACCAAGAAGAGAAACGTTCTAAAAGCTCTTGATCTTCAGCTTCTAATATTTCTGCTGCAAGATAATCCGCTTTAATATCTAAATCTTCTTCAAAATTACGCTCCTCTCTTCCTTCCGGACATACTTCCTGGCAGTCGTCACAACCATAAATGCGATGCTCAATACTTTCTCGGTACTCGTGTGGAATTATTCCAGGAGCTTGCACGAGCCAAGCTATACATTTTCTGGCATCCACAACTCCCGGTTCGATGATTGCCCCTGTAGGGCAGGCATCTACACATCGCTTGCAAACACCACAATCTTGTTGAACTTTTTCACTCAACGGAAGTTCAACGTTTGTGACAATTGAACCTAAAACAAACCAACTTCCCTGTCCCGGAATCAAAACATTACCGTTCTTACCATGCCATCCGATACCTGCTCGAATGGCCGCTGCACGATCGACTAGGGAATTTTCATCTGCAACGACTTGTGCTTTCCAGCCATCTTTTTTCAGAATTTCAGCAATCACATTAAGAGCATCACGAAGAAGACTGTAATAATCCTTTCGTGCATACGCCGCAATTCTTAAAGCTTCAGTGTTTACTTTTTCAAGGCGCGGAGCTGAGGTTCTCAGAGCTCCCACAATCAAGGACTTTGCATCGCTCATTATCATTTTTGGCGTGGTTGAACGTTCGGGGTTTCGGAAAGTAAACTGCATTCCTCCGTGAAGTTCTTTTTCTTTCCTTCGTTCTATTTCAGCGCGTGTTTCCGTAAAAGGTTCTGTATTAGTGACACCCAACGCGGCCAAGCCTAATTCTGATGCTAGATCTGAAATTTTTTTAAAATAGTCGACACCTAAATTATTGTTCACCTCAACACTCATGATGGGATTTTATGAGCTTAGAACGTTAAAAAACCCTAATCGACTCGGAATAGCGTAATGGAGGCACTAAGCCTGCATCTGAGACCTCTTTAATAGATCGGTATTCGTCGAGATCTATTATCACTGCTGTTGAATCAGGATCTCTAGATAAAAAAGTAATCACACAGTCTCCACAGTGCTGTGATTCTTGTTTCACGCACTTTTCACAATCAATTAATAACTTATTTTCTGTTGCTTTAAAATTCATACATATAGATTGACAAACACCTGTGACAGTAAAACCAATTTTTGAACATCTAACTAGCTTCTCGTCTATCGAGGTACCTTTTAAAAGTGAAAACTTGGCTTACTTTAAGCTTCTTAACGTTACTTTTCTTGATTTCTACCACTTCTTGTGGATCATCCAAAAAACCACTAGAGAACATTGATCAAATCGCTGAAAACTGCCCAGGAGAGACAGTACCGACACAAGTGGCTGTGAACTGTTACAAGCACAGGACAGGAGATTCAAGTACAGCTTTTGCCATTCTGGAATCTCCAAATGCTAAACATGAACCAATTATTTTCCTTCATGGCGGACCAGGTGGAAGATCGGTTTTTGATCGACACATATGGCTTACGCCACGTTCTAAAATACTTAATTCACATGACTTGATTTTGGTCGATCAAAAAGGTTCAGGCGAGTCTGAACCTTCTTTGGACTGCTGGGAAGTTGATCAAGGTTTAAACGAAAATTCTATTTCAGCATGCAAGACACGGCTCTCTTTAGAAGGAATCGATTTTTCCTCTTATCGGGTAAAAGAAATTGCTGAAGACATCGTTCAACTCAGAGTCTCTTTAGGAATCAAGAAATGGAATCTGTACGGCGTTTCTTTCGGTTCGCGAATAGCGCTCGAGTTAATTTCAATAGATGAAGGGGCGGTGAATAGCGTTGTTCTAGATTCACCTCTTCCTAGCCATGTGGCAGCTTATGATTCTTTACCTTCCGAGTCGGAGCGTGCAATAAATCTCACCCTTAACAACTGCCAAATAATGAACGAGTGTGATCTGTCACTTTTGAATCAAGAAACCTCTGACTGTCCACACACACAAAGCCTTATGTCTGATTGTCTCGGCAACTTGCTAACTCGACTCAATAGGAATCCGATTGTGTTTTCAGATTCTGAAAACAGTATCTCTGTTGATGATTCGACATTTGCTTTTGAATTAGTTAACACTCTCGCTCATCCGGATGGGAAAAGTACTGTTCCAAAAGCTGTGATGTTAGCGCTGAATGGAAGAATGGCAGAAGCGATGAACTCTCTTTTGACAGTTAATGTTGCGGGATATTCAAAGGGAGATGAGTTAAGTGAAGGAGCTCAATTCTCATCAGAGTGTCTAGATGAACTTCCGAAAAATGACCCCCTCATTGAGCAATACTCGACACCTCTAGCTAAAGCTCTAAGCGAAAGAGAAAAAGTTCTCCAGGAAATATGTGCAATTTGGATTCCAAGTGAAACACCCATGAGGGAACACTCTCTTCGATCCTTTGAGACGGAAGCTCTAATACTTTCAGGATTACTTGACCCAATAACACCAGTCTCCTGGTCCTTAAAGACAGAAGAAATCTTGCCAAATTCTATTTTGATACAAAGAGAAAATTGGACACATGCCCCCTCATTAAACGATAAATGCGCGAAAGAGCTCGTCTACAAATTTTTTACTGGTGACCGATGGAGTAACGAAAAGTTACCCTGCTGAACATAATGGTCTTAAGGAACGTAGACCCCCAACCATGCAAATACACACAATGAAACCATGCAGAAAGCCGAGACAAATGGGACAGCGACTCGAAGTCGTGGTTGACTGGCCAACAATAATACGCTCAGGATTATCGGGAATCCATTTAATGCGTATCTTTCAAGACTGTTAATATTCTCGGCTCCAAGTGCTACCATCAGGCAACTACTCGAAAAAAGTCCATATCTTAAGGGCCAATCTTTAAAAAGTTTCACCAACAGAAACAACAACAGCAAAGCAGAAATAATATGCAGGGTTTCTGTTGCCGAAGAGCCAGTTAATACCCGGCTGACCCCTTTAATGACTCTAGAAAATGGATCAACAAAGCTACCTCTAAACGACTCTTGAGCTTTTATAGGTGCAAAAAGTTCATCAAAGTGTAGTGAAGCCCAAAGTATGTATATCCCACTCCCAACAAATCCACTAATTAAAGCGAGTATCGGCTGGAACGAAATCCTTCTTTTATTACTATTCCAATTTTCCCAAACAGCACAGAATACTGGAATAGTAAGCAGCAAGCCAGTAGGTCTTACTAGAGCTGCTGTAAATGAACAAAAAATAACGATCTTCCATTGTTCTTTTCGAAGGGCTACAAAACAAAAAATACTAAGAGCTAAGAAAAGGCTTTCAGCATAAGCCCATGTAAGTACAAAAGCAGATGGGAAAACAGAGAGTAGCCAGACTGATCGTTTTGCTAGTTCCTCACTGTCTTTTTCAATAAGAACTAATTTTTTAATGGCTATCAAGGTTATTAAAGAGGCAATATTTGCAATAAGGATCAAAGAAATGGAAGCAGATCCTGGGATAAAGGAGTTGAAGAAACGACCAGTAAATATATAACCGGGGAAAAACCGAATCCCTTCTATGAGTACGTCGTCATAACCATTTGTGACAATAGATGCATACCAATCCCCATCCCACGCCATCAAGCCTCGATCAATCCTCTCCCCGTTTGGAGAGTCAAAAGTGCCTGATAATAACTTACTTAACAACCAAGCCAAGAGGACAAGGCATTTAGAGACAAGAAATGCTGGCAAAACCGAAAGCACCTCTTGGCGAAAATTAGTACCGATCATCTGTTTAACCGATTTGATTCGCTCAGATTTCATCACTTGTTACTGTCATATCGAACAAGATTCGCTGGATTGTAATACTCATCACCATCAGCATTTACAAGAGTTTCTCCTGCGCCTAATTGCTTATTCAATTCTGATCTAAATGAACTGCATTGCTTATCAAAGGATTCGAACCCATCTATCCACACAAGCCAGATATTTTGGCCACCATCGTGTCTAGCTAAAAGTTCTTGCGCTAAGAGCGGCGGCGATGAATTTAAATTTCGTTCCTTGTAGTCATACCAGTCAATTCTCTCCCCTCCTTCTAAAGAAGGGTAAGCAAAAAATTCATACTTCTTGCCCAATATTCTGTTTCCTGCTGGTGCTAATTGGTCAGGGCAAAAAACAACTGTGTCTCCTTTTTTTCCTTCACTGATAACAACATCAGCTATCTCTCCAAGTTGAGTTCGGTCCCTTGAAAGTTCTCTAGCAACTGAAACGGAGCAAAGTAATAAAAAAACTGTGAGGAGTAAAAGAGATGCCTTCGGTGGTAACCGAGATAATCCAACTGCAGAAGCGAAGACTGTAAAGGGGAAGAAGAAAACCCCATACCTGCCTTGAAACGCCGTATCTGTTAAAAGACTTACTGTCCCTCCAAGAAGCATTGTGCAAGTAGAAATAAGGCAAATCTGCTTTAACCAAGAAAGTTCATTTAAACCAACTTTCAATTCAGAACCTGCTTCATTAATCCGTGTGAAAATTCCAAGTGCTACCAGTAAAGAAAGTGCCACTGCCACCAGCAATGCCTCTGAGCCTTTTCCCCCACCGAAAGCTTCTAAGGTTAAAGCCAGAACGACCGTTGGTCTTGGAGCTTTAGACCAAGGGGTTCCTGTATGTTCTAGCTGTTCGAAGAAAACTGGCAACCAAAAAATAAAGGGAATACAGGCGCCCACACTCCAAGCTATTAACGATTTGTAATTTTTGTTTTCTTCACCAGAACTTCTTTTAGCTTTAGTCAAAAGTGAAATTACTACTACCAAAACAAAGAAAAGAGACCAGTAGTGGGTCAATAGCAAACAAGCGAGGCCTAATGCATAAAGAAATTTGCTTTTACTCTTTGAGTTTTGCGTAGCCCTATAAAAATTTAAGTAAGTACAGAGCAATAAGAAAATTAGTAAAGAATACATACGAACTTCAGTTGCATATCTGATCGAAAAAGGGCTTGCTGCGATTAAGGAAGCAGCAACTAGTGATTCCCTCTTACCCATATGCATACGGAAGGTAAACCAAGTCATCAGAATTACTAAGCAGCTAAGAAAACCGGAAAAAGCCCTTAAGGCAAAGTCTGAATCGCCAAATAAGTCTGCCCAAATCCCTAAAAGAAAATAATAAAGAGGAGGATGTCCGTCGTGTCGAAGAGCATCAAAAAGAGAGGAGATACCCTCTCCCGCTAGAGAAGCCGACTGAGCTTCGTCAAGCCAAAGAGGTGTCATGGGCAGAAAGTTAAAAATAGCGCCAAATAGAATTCCCATCATGGCGACTACCCAAAACATGCTTTGTTGCAAATCAAGTTTTTCAGTCACAAGTAAATCGTACCCGTACATGAGTTAGACAAATATCTTCGGCAAAGAGAAGTAATTTTTCACTTATTTTCCTCTCTACCCCTTTTAGGCTTCTATGATCCGTATTAGTGACTATTAATAACAAAGAAAACATTGAACCGATTATTATCGGGGCTGGGCCAGCAGGACTTACCGCGGCTTATCATCTCGGAAAATATGGCATAAAAAGCACAATCCTGGAAGCCGACTCTGTCGTTGGAGGTATTAGTCGAACTGAAGTGCGAGATGGTTGGCGTTTCGACATAGGGGGTCACCGATTCTTCACAAAGGTGCCTATCGTCTCTGATCTTTGGCATGAAATACTCGACGAAGGAGACTTTCTATTACGGCCTCGAATGAGTCGCATTTTCTATAAAGGACGTTTCTATGATTACCCACTCAAAGCTAGTAATGCACTGAAAAATCTTGGTCTTTTAGAATCTTTCCTATGTGTTATTTCTTACCTTTGGGTGCGAATTAAAAAGCCTTCCGACATAAGCACTTTCGAAGGTTGGACGGTGAGTAGGTTCGGTTGGCGACTCTACAGGATGTTTTTTAAGACTTACACTGAAAAAGTTTGGGGTGTTGACGCAAGTGAGATACAAGCCGACTGGGCAGCACAACGCATTAAAAACCTCTCCCTTTTTAAGGCCGTTTTAAATTCGATAATGCCTAGAAGAAACCAGAAAGAGATTACAAGCCTCATTGAGGAGTTTGAATATCCAAAACTGGGGCCTGGCATGATGTGGGAAAAATGTCATGAACTAGTAAACGGCCAAGGTAGTAACGTCATCTTCCAAAACCCAGTTACTTCGATTAAACATTCGAATGGGAGCGCAAATGAAGTAACTACGGAAAGTTCAAATGGATCAGAAACTTTTAAAACTTCTCACATAATTTCCTCAATGCCAATTTCTAAACTTCTTCTCGCCATGGATCCGCCGGCACCTGAAAATGTTCGAGAAGCCGCACACTCTCTGACCTTTCGCGAACACATAACCGTTGCACTTGTGGTTCCCGAAAATGAAGGGTTCCCCGACAATTGGATTTACATCCACTCATCAGATGTAAAAGTGGGGCGAGTTCAAAACTTTGGACGATGGTCCCCTCATTTAGTTAAGGGCGGAAAGACTTGTCTTGGCCTTGAGTATTTCGTAACCGAAGGTGATGATATTTGGGAGACTCCTGATGCCGATCTAATAAACCTCGGGAAATCAGAAATGGAAATTTTAGGACTACTGAACCCAGAAAGCGTAGAAGAGTCTTACGTTGTGAGAATGCCAAAGGCTTACCCTATGTATGACAAGAACTATTTCGAAAATGTCGAAATTATCAAAAAATGGTTGGATCAAAATACTGGAAATATTTTTCCAGTCGGCAGAAATGGCATGCACCGTTACAACAATCAAGACCATTCAATGCTTACCGCTATTTTAAGTGTTGAAAATATCCTTGGAGCTGACCACGATATTTGGTCTGTGAACGTTGAGCAGGATTATCACGAAGAAGTTACTAAAACTTGAAGGCTTCCTCTAAGTAATGGCTACAGCAATTTCGCTGCTAGGTAATCTTCCGATTAACCCACTTAAATTTCAAGGAAAATCATTTCGCTTCAAGCTGACTCTTATCTCTATGTTCGCTTTTCTTGTGAGACTCTTGTACGTGATTTTCGTTGAAAAAGGTGACCCTTTAAATGGGGATGCATTTTACTACCACCACGCCTCGCGCTTGCTTGTTGAGGGTCTCGGCTTTGTTGAACCTTATAGATACATGTTCGGAGGGGCTCAAGAACTACTTTTCCTTGAAGACCCTTCATACTTGACTGAAACCACTAATCAGAATCTGCCTGTAGGGCATATCGAGCCGACGGCCGGCCATCCGCCTCTTTGGGTGGTCCTTTTAGCTTTCCCAGTCTTACTTGGTTTAGACAGTATTTTAATTCAACAGATTTTCTCTGCATTAATAGGTTCACTAGGTGTTTTTGCTATCGGATGGGCTGCACGTGAAATAATCGACGAGAAAAGTGGATTGATTGCTGCTGGAATTGCTTCAATATACGCATTTCTATGGCTAAATGACGGACTCTTAATGTCAGAAACTCTCGTAATACCAATAGTGGCAATTGCAGTCGGACTCTCAGCTCGTCTTTACAACAAAAACTCACTTTTCCTAATAACAACGTTCGGTGTAATAGGAGGATTGGCAGTTCTTACAAGAGCTGAATTTATAATCGCTATCCCTTTTTTGGCATTACCTATTCTGCGCAATTCACATCTGACGCTAAAAAAACGATTAACGAAGTATTTTCTTGTAGGAGTTATCGTTGCTTCAGTATTGACACCTTGGGTTGTCAGAAATCTAATCCAATTTGAAGAACCAGTACTCCTCTCTAATGGTTCAGGGATTTTATTGGCGCAGACTAATTGTGAAGCCACCTACTTCGGGGATAAGCAGGGTTACTGGGAATATTTGTGTGGCCTACCTCAACCTGTAGGAAAAAATGGTGAACCAACCGACGAATCTGTCCGTGATAAGGAATATCGATCACGAGGTATCGAGTACGCCGCTGAACATAAAGGGCGTCTTTTTGGGCATGTTATCCCGAAACGTGTAGCTCGTTTATGGGGGGTTTACTCGCCTTTAGAACAGTTGCGTGCCGACAAACTTGTTGAGGGGAGAAATTTTAGCCTTTCGCTCATAGGACTCTTCCAATATTATTCTCTAATCCCTTTATCAATCTTTGGTCTATTCAGACTTAAGGCTAGGAAAATACCATTACTACCAATTTTGACGATTCCACTAATCACTACTCTGCTCGCCGCAATAAGTATGGGAACAACTAGGTATCGTGTTTCAGCTGAAATCTCAATAATAATTCTTGCTTCCTTTGGGGTACAGTTTCTCTTCGAAAAGGGTAGGAGATTTCGCACAAAAAAGAAGCAGATACCTGTTTCTATGTCAGAAGTAGAAAAATGCTAAAAAATATTTCAGTTACTCTAGATGTCGAAGATCTTCGACCTTCAAATAACTTCGAAGACCGCTCAAAATTGATGACAGAAAAAGTTCTAAATCTTTTTGCTGAAATGGGAATCCGAGCAACAATTTTTGTCGTTGGTGATGTGGCTGGAAGACATCCAGAATTGATAAGGAAAGCTGTAGAAGCTGGCCATGAAATCGGCTTACACTCCCATAAACACATACCATTGCAACTACTGAACCCAGATGACTTTGAACGAGAATTAGATGAGGCGAAGCGATCACTTGAAGACATTTCGGGTCAACAGGTAAATGGTTACAGGGCGCCAACAATGTCACTTACGCGTGAAACTCGTTGGGTAGTTCCCATTATGCAGAAAATCGGCTTTACCTATTCTTCAAGTGTGCTACCTGCTAAGAATCCGCTTTATGGATGGACTGGCTTACCGAAGCAACCATTCAGGTGGTTGAACTCTGTTATTGAGTTCCCGTGCCCTGTGACAAATATCTTTGGTTTTACCGTTCCTTACCTAGGAGGCGCTTACTTTCGACTCTTCCCTTCGGTCATTAGAAAGATCGGTGTACGACAATCTTCAAATAAAGAGGTTCTCTGGACCTACTGTCATCCTTGGGAATTTGACCCAGAAGAAAAGTACTACCAATTAGAGAATGTCGGACGCTTAACAAGTCGAATAGCATGGATTGGTCGAAAAGGCATGGAAAATAAAATGCGCGACTTCCTTAAGGGGACTTCATCACAATCTCTTGGTGAGATAGCGTCGGCAATTGATCTGTCTGAGCTTCAAATAGTTGATCCGGAATCTCCATATTCTGGAAAGAAGTGAATCCAATAGTGACCACCGTGATGGAAACCAAAGAAAAACATGATCTGATTAAAAGACTAGGTTTTAACAAAATTCTGTTACTTATTTGTCTTTTGGGATTTTTTATACGCCTCTTATATTTTCTTCTTGTAGCTGCTGATAACCAATTGAGCGGCGACGCTTCCTCCTACCATCTGACTGCAAACATTTTTGCGGACGGTCTTGGATTTACAGAACCTTTTCGTTACCTTTTCGGGGCTATTGATTCGGTACCCGTTGAAGGGGAACTAATAGAAGTAATTACCCCGATCGGTCACATAGAACCGACTGCCGGGCATCCACCGATGTGGACCTTACTGCTCTCAATCGGTTCTTTTCTTGGATTTACAACTGTTTTCCAACAGCAAATATTTTCAATTTTCTTAGGAATACCTTCAATAATTCTTGCTGGTTTAATCGGAAGAAAAATTGTTTCAGAACGACTTGGTTTAATTACTGCATCGCTAACTGCTACTTATGCATTCATTTGGATTAATGACGGACTACTTATGGCAGAAACGTGTGCAATAACTGGAGCCATGGCAAGTATTCTCGCCGCTTTAGTTTTCGCTGAAAACCAGAACATGAAAAATGCTTTAATTTTTGGATGTGTTGGAGGTTTAGCGGCTCTGTGTCGCGCTGAACTACTCATATATCTTCCTCTGGTAGCTGCAGTTATTCTGTTTAAAGAAAAGATTTCATGGCGCACAAAAATACTGCGATATCTCTCTATCGGATTAGCGGCACTTATTATAATTTCCCCGTGGGTGATTCGAAATCTTTACTCCTTTGAAGAGAACGTTTTTCTATCTGATGGTGCAGGCACAGTTTTAGTTCAGGCTAATTGCGATTCCACTTACTATGGACAGAACCTTGGGTACTGGGAACTTAAGTGCGGTGAACCACCTCCGTATGGCGAAGATGGTGAGTTACTTGATGAGTCACAACGCGACATTGTTGTTCGTGAGCGAGCTTTTGATTACATATCAGAGCACAAAAAAAGGTTCATTACAGTTGTTGCCCCTGCACGTATCGGGAGGATGTGGGGTGCTTACAAGCCCATTGAACAACTCCGCCTCGACGTGCTCGCCGATCGTCGCTCTTTTGCAATTTCCTTAATAGGTTTTGGTCAATACTTACTTTTATTACCTCTTTCCCTGATGGCCATCTTAAAATTATGGAAAAAGCAGAGAGAAACTCTTTTTATAACCGCTGCTTGGATTCCGATTGTTACATTTACCGCTACGTTGGCTTTTGGAAATACCCGCTACCGCACTGCAGCGGAAGCGTCATTAGTTGTTCTTGCAGCATTTTCTATTGATATATTCATGAAAAAAATTTCCGAAAAGTCTCAATCTATTTAACGAAACTATGAGCACATCCCCCTGGCGGGTCGTCGTAGCGTGGATCCTTAGTCCACTCTCCCGACCACCAGTCAGTAGCCCTTTCCGGAAGAGATACGAAGTTCAGAAGTTTTTCATAAACAATCTCACCGATCAAAGCTGCACCCGCTGAACATAAATGACCATCGTCACTACCATCTCTAACTTTCCTGATCTGAGATATTTCCCCTTCCACATTCTCAAGAAATCTTTGGAAATTACCTTCGGGTCCACCCAAAATTAAGTCAGTATCTAAATAATGAACCTGAGGATTACTTTTGGAGAAAGTCTTAATAATTGAATTAAATAACAGGCGATCTTCTTCAAGATTTTCTTCTACTGGTGTAGGCGCCATTCCTACCCAAATAATATGTTTAGCATCTTGCAAAATTCTATCTACTGCCTCTACGAGCATACGCTCATAGGTATTCTCATTTTTTGACAGAAACTTTAAATCGAACCCTCCAAGCATGACAGTTACAACTTCAGGTTTATTTATTAAAGCTTCTTCCAAATAGCGATCGAATCCTTCGATACTAATTCCTATACCCCCAAATGAACGGGTCTCTACGCGTACCACTCCTGTGCTCTCCAATGCCGCTCGCAAACCAGGTTCAGCATCAAAGGAAACACTATCCCCAATACTGACAATGTCTAACGGTGAATCTTTTTCTGGGCGACGGACAACACTCACCTCAAATAGATCATTATCTTCGAACTCCTTTTCAGTAACTTCCAAGCCAATCTCCTGTTGGTGGGTTCCCAAGTCGCTCTCCTGTTGAGTAATTTCTTCAGTATTTACTTTTTCTACTTTTTCTTGACGTATCGGAAATGTAGGCAATAATTCTTCAATTTCTTTAGGTTTTTCAACAAAAACAGGTATAGGAATGCTGGTAGTTCCAGGTTTCTCTAATGGTGTGTAAGCGCTGGAAGAAGCATTAAGAGTATGTTCCTCGCTGCCACAGGCAACCAACAAACAACAAACAGATATGACTAGACAATCTATATAGAATTTCCTAAACATTTGGTGAGGCTAACCGACCGTATAGGATCAGCGTGCTGTGAAGAAAAACAAATTTTTACCAATTCCTTTAACCCTTCTGATAGTTCTCGGACTCTGGATTTCTTTAGTCCCTTTTTCACGACCTCTTCCTGGTGGGGAAATTTTCTCATTCGAGAACACTCCAGAAGCTTCTTGCAGAAGCCCAATTTTTGGAACTTTTACTGAAGATTCCCCCTCCTATGATGTTTATGTCAACCCAAAACCAAAAATTGGAGACCCAACAGTACACAAATCCGTCAGTTGCTCCGGCAGAGCTACCTTCCGTTTCGTATTTGGATTTTCTCTTCTTTTTTTAAGTGCGTGTTTATTGATTTATTTACAAAAAGATAAAAAATGGAAAATTTAGATCTTCTGTTAACTGCAAACCTGTTAAACAACGTGTTCAAACGTAAAGCTTCGATATCCGTTGAATACCTGGGGTGGCAATATCAGAAAAATCCTGCCGGTTCTGCTTGCATTGGATATCTTCTTGAAGAAAATGAACAAATAAGTAACTACGCTTTGATTCCGAAAATTTTCGAAAACAATCTCGGAAATAAACTCGCATTAGGCGTAGGTGTTGATTTAGCCGTATCTCCGAACAGTCGCGGTAAAGGGTTGTTTCGCAAAACTATAGAAAAAAGTTACGAAGCTGGAATCAAAGGTAACTTAGATGGAATTCTTGGAGTGGCAAATTCACAATCTTCACCACGAATGACCGAAGCAATGGGTTGGAGAAAGCTCCCTTCTCTCGATTTTCGATTTTTAAAACTCGCAAGATCAAAAATTGAATTAGAAACATTTCGATTGGAAGGTAACGAACTCAAAAAATTTCCACTAGAAGAATTTTGTGATTTTAAAACTTTTGTGCACCCTTCAGGGTTTTCCCCTATCTGGAACGCAGAACTTTTGAAGTGGAGGCTTGCGAGACCAGAGGCCAACTACTATTTACACGTATCTGAGTCAGCCCTCCTCGTGACCACAAAGGTTTCTATTGGCGGAATCAAAATAGCTGTTCTACTCAAAACGTTTCCTATAAATCCGAATGAAGTTCCTTTCCCCATATCACTCCTTGCATCAGGTATCGCCAAATACCACAAAACGCCTTTTGTCGCTTATTGGGGTAAAAATCACCACTTCAAGATGGATGGTCTGAAAATTCCAAGAAAATTCCAACCCAGTCCTCTTGATTTGGTAGTTCATTTTTTTGAAACTAATACCAATTTTGAACTTGCCGAATTTGAATTATTAGACTTCGACGCTTTTTGATATCGAAGAAAAATGGTCAACTGCGGATACTGTGCTTCTTATGACAACCGCAGCTATTATTCCAGCTTTTAACGAAGCTGAATCACTTCCAAATGTAATAAGTGAAATTAAAGCGCTTTTCCCAGAGCATCTAATAGTTGTAGTTAATGACGGTTCCACGGATGAAACTGCCGAAATCGCTAAAAAATTCGACTGCGTCTGTCTTTCTATGCCTTTCAACCTAGGAATTGGAGGCGCTCTTCGTTTAGGTTTTCGCTACTGCCTCGATAGAGAAATTGACTGTGCTTATCAGTTTGATGCAGATGGACAGCATGATCCAACGCAAATATCCCTACTGCTTTCTGAACTCGAAAGCGCCGACATGGTAATTGGGAGCAGATTTTCTACTGACCACTCTTATAAAGTTGGTTCAAGCAGAAAAGCTGCAATGAACTTTCTGCGACTCCTAGTAAGGATCTATACAGGTCAGAAATTTACTGACACCTCTTCTGGTTTTCGCTCTTTCAGAAAACCAGTAATCAAGCTTTTCGCTAAGGAATACCCAGTTGAATATATGGATTCTGTAGAAGCACTGCTTATAGCTTCAAAAAATGGTTTTAAAATTTCAGAAATTCCAGTTCAAATGCGAGAAAGATCTGCCGGGCAAGCATCTAATCGCAACTTGCGCCTAGTTTATTACTTTTTACGACTTTTGATAGTGGTGCTAGCTGGTACTCGCAAAAAGAAAAAGGATTGACTCTATGAGTTCATCGACACATATTTTGATAGCCGTTCTCGCTTTAGGCGCTTTATTCTTGATCGTAAGACTGGTCCGACTTAAAGCCCTCAAAGCAAAATATTCAATCCTGTGGCTAACAGTTGGAACAGCGCTAGCGGTAATTTCTGCCGTTCCTCAGATACTTGACTGGACTGCTGAAAAACTCGGAATATGGTATCAACCGACTCTTTTTCTACTCTTAGCAATAGGTTTTCTGTTCCTACTAGCTATGCATTTTTCTTATGAACTTTCACGAATGGAGAATCGGATACGAATTCTCGTGGAAGAAATCTCCTTACTGAAAGAGCGGTTAAAAAAAGAAGATTAAGAACTAGGCCTCCGACCTTTAACCCATCCGTCTTTTTCCAAGATTTCTTCAAACTGTCTAGATAAACCGTCTGCCCCTACCTCGAAAAAATGGACGCCATGTTCTTTACGAAGAGGAATAATGGAACCGTCGAGCATTTCCATGTTCCAACGGAATTTCCCGTCTTCGTCGCCTAAAACTTTCATACTGTCGACCATTTCAGCTTTTGGGTGCCAGTCGCTAACTACAGAATCCCAAATGCTATTCAAATCGTCAGTCAAGTAAGAAGGGTCGGACATTCTCGGAGTCGTCCACCAATAGAGATATGCACCGTCTGCTATCCAATAAGAGATTGCATCATGTGCTCGTTCAGTCAAAACCTCATTCCACCGGAAAGAGCCTGGTTTGAGATCTTCACCTTCGATTGCATACCCTTGGAATTCATTGGCTCCAATCATTGCTATAACAACATCTGGACGCACTCTTCCAACCATTGATTTGTAGTCAGGTATCACATCGTCTTCCCAGTCCCAGTGTGGAACCGTGAAACCAAAACCTAACGCTCCCCTACCCTCAATATTTATATCTTTTCTCGGTTCTAAAATTCTTTCTAAACCATATTGAAAATCCAACATTAGGGAATCACCTACAGCAAGTACTCGCAATGGATCATCAACTGTTCCCATCCTTCGAGCTTTTATAAAAGATTCTGAGTCGACGAAAGTTGTAGTGGTTGTTATTGCGACTGCTGTTACTGGAGGAGGAAGAGTTGTCGGGGCAATAGTAGGTAACGGAGATACATTTTCAATTCTTGATGGCGTTGATTTCTCTTCAGTTCTTACCTCGCTATCGTTTTCTTCTAATATTTCGTCTTTTATTGGAATAGTTACTTCTTTAATCGTTAAAACCGGTTTCACCAACGGTTGCAGCAGCTCTTCTGATGAGGAACTATCAAGTATGCGCTCTGAAAATTCTCGTATTTCATTAATCTTGATGTCTCTGCTCATTTCACCTACTGAATCTGACCATTCTTTGGCTAAATCACGGCGGAAATCATTTTTTTGTGTTGATGCCCAAATATCAATCACATCAGGTGCCAAAAAAGAACCGAAAATAAGAAAAAAACACATGACAAATAAAGATTTAAGAGCACTACTGGACGATGTTTTCCCCTTAAAACCGGTGATCTTTAGCATAAACGGGCAATATTAGTGCATTTCCATCAGAAAAAGTGGAAAATCTAAAAATATTAGAAAAAGTTCTAGCAGGATCCACCACAGGCCTATTTGATTCTTCTAATTTAACAAGTGACAGTTTGACTTGTCCGGTGAGACGAGTCGATTACAACTATAAAAGGGGTACCTCTCCATGATGTCAACAATTCTCACTCTGATCATTCTAGGAATGGTTTTTCAGGGTGTAGTTGCTGTTCTTGACAGCATTCTCGACACCGCAGGTGTTAATGGAATGCTTAAAGGACTTCCAATTATCGGGCCTAATTTGAACTTAATTTGGGCTTATCTTTTCGTAGCAATCACTGAACTTGGTGGTATGGACTACGGCGCATCAACCGAAATTCTCGGAATGGGAAGCTTCGGATCTGATATCGGAACTGCACTAGCAATTTGTGCGTTTATTCCGGTCGGAAATGCGGCAATTTCTGCTCTTGGTAAAGGCGTAGCCCGCTAAGTAGCAAAAACTTAAAAAACCCCGTCACTTCGGTGGCGGGGTTTTTTGCTTTTACACTGGTCAACTCAGCATCTTAACTTTTACAAAAACCCCTTTTGCTTTTGCTGTTCTGGTTTCTCCATCCCACAACTCAGCTGAAACATGAATTTTACGTCCTTCAATTTTCTCTATCTTTCCTATCCATAACAGTTCTTTACTAATAGGAGTAGGTTTTTCGTATCTCACTTCTAAAGTTCCTGTCATAGCACCACAATTGTTAACGACTAAAACACTTCCCAGTATGTCGTCGAAAAGTAGTGCGATTACACCACCTTGCACTAGATCGGGTGGCCCAATATAAACCCCATCGAGTTTTCCCAATGCCCTTATTTCTTTATATTTCTCTCCATTGATTACCTCCGCCTTGAGTGGAGGCGCTATTGGGTTAAAAGGACCTACAGCTGGACTGTAGGGAAAAAATTCGGATGGATTTTGCTCGCGTCTTTCAATCGGATTTTTGTCGTTCTTTAATGACCCTTGTGCTGTTTGACCCTTATAAGTGTACTTTTCAGCCTCCGAAGCAATATCAGAAATTTTTTCACTCAGTTCCGATAGAACATCATCGGATGTGTCAATCAAACGAACTGCTTTCATTAATCGCCTAGTAGTTTCGTTTAAATACATCAATTCGGTCGACACAACTCCTGCTTTCTAATTGTCTAAAGTATTCGGAGATACTCCACAAATGCTGATCTGAAGACTACGGTTTATCGATGAAAGCAGAAACGCCCTATGACAAAAAATGAATCTAAAGTAGCTGTGATAACAGGTGCAGCTTCCGGAATAGGAAGAGCAACCGTAATCACCATGCTTGACCAGGGATTTCAGGTCGCTGCGATGGATGTTGATACTGCTGGCCTTGATGCTTTGTCAAACTCTCTGCAATCTAATAAAGAACGTTGTGATACTTACATGGTCGATGTTGCTTCAAAGGAGCAATGTCATTCAACCATCTCTCAAATATTTGAAAAAAACGGTCGAATCGATGTCTTAGCTAATATCGCTGGAATCGCTCGAAGTGAACACATGACCGAAGTGTCTGAAACTTCTTGGAACCAAATGGTTGGAGTTAACCTCTCTGGAGTTTTTTGGTGCTCGCAGGCGGCAATACCTTTCCTGATTGAGAGCAGTGGTTCCTTAATTAACATTGCTTCCTGCTCTGGTCTGATGGGGCAAGCTTACACAGTCGCTTACTCTGCAACTAAAGGTGGGGTTATTGCGATGACTAAATCGTTAGCAATGGAATACATAAAAACTGGCATCAGAATAAATGCTGTAGCCCCCGGTAGCGTCCAAACTCAACTTATTGACAATTATTCGATACCCGAAGATGTGAATATGGATTTAGTGAAACCGTACATGGGTTTTCGAGGAATGGCTGAAGCTGAAGAGATCTCGAATGTAATTTCTTTTTTAGCGTCATATGATGCTCGGAGAATCCATGGCGCCGTCATTACAGTAGACGGTGGACTAACCGCAGGCTGAAATGACTTCTGAAGAAAAAAACCATCTCGACACTCCTTTTGTTCTAGGTGTTGACTTAGATGGCGTATGCGCCGACTACACCACTGCGTTTAGGGAAATTGCTGCCCAGGAACTTGGAGTAGACAAATCCGCCCTTCCTCTTAAACGTTCCTGGGATTTCAACGAGTGGGGACTGACTACTGAGGAATATCGAAAGTTGCATCATCTGGCAGTTGATGAGTACAACATGATGAGGCAAATGCCTGCCATGGATCGAGCATCAGAAGTTCTATGGAGACTCTCTGATGCTGGTGTTTGGATCCGAATTATCACTCACCGACTATACGTCAATTGGACCCACGCTAAAGCGGTCGTTGACACAGTTGAATGGCTGGATGCCGCAAAAATACCTTATAGAGACATATGTTTTTTAGGCGATAAACCACAGGTGGGAGCTCATTTATATATCGACGACGCTCCTCACAATATAGAAGCGCTCGAATCTACCGGCAATAGGGTGATAATTTACGACGCCCCTTACAATCAGGATTTGACTGGTCTTAGAGCACATGACTGGGAGTCATGTGAACACTTAATTTTAGATGAGGCGACAAAAATGGGTTTCGAAATCCAGTCTCAACTTCCAGGTTTCGAGGAAGGTAGCGACCGTTTCTGATCAGCGACGTTTAAATTCAGGTGGCCTTTTCTGCGTAAATGCCTTAGGGCCTTCCTTTGCATCTTGTGAAGCAAATACTTCCTTGCCGATTGGGTCTTCGTATTCAAAAGCTTCTTCTTCTGTCATTCCTGTTGTTTCTCTAAGAGTTCGTAGAACACCTTCGACAGCTAGTGGACCGTTCTGACAAATAGTTTCAGCTATTTCCATGGATTTATCCATTGCCTTGCCGTCATCTACCACGTGACCTATTAAGCCAAGGTTTTTAGCTTCTTCAGCGGTTATATGCTTTCCTGTTAAAAGTATGTCTGCTGCTTCTGTGAAAGGTATCTGTCGTGCAAGTCGGACTGCTGATCCTCCCATTGGATATAAGGACCATTTAACTTCTGAAACTCCGAAGACGGCTGATTCTCCAGCCACTCGAATATCTGTTCCTTGAAGGATTTCAGTACCGCCAGCAATAGCATTCCCTTCCACGGCGGCTATCAAGGGAACCCTAGGGTGTTTAGTTTTCAATAAACCTCTATAAATAAAATCTGAACCTTCCTCTGTCATACGTTTATTGACGTCATAATCATCTGTGTTTTCACTATCACCTGAGAGGGATCGTAAATCCATCCCCGAAGAAAAATTCCCAGCGGCTCCTGTCAAAATACAGACTCGAATATCTAAGTCCTCATCTATCATTTCCCAAGCGTCAGCCAGTCGTGCGAACATAGGAAGAGTCATTGCATTTTGCCGATTTGGCCTATTCATTGTTAGAACCAAGATCGATCCATCTTTTTCTACTGTTAAATCACTCATTGCCTCTCCAAATAAATCTATTTATATACATTTCATGATGCATTAATTTAGAGCAGGAATTACTTTATTAGCTACTAACTCTAAACTTTCCCACCCAACTCCTGGATCCAAACCTCCGACTAGCGGATGTAGAACTACCGCACCATTGTTTCTTACAAGATCCACACACTCTTGAGGTGTCACAATTAGATGCTGACCACCTTTTTTGAGTTCATCAATACTTGTTCCTTCTACATGCCATGAGGATCTTTGATCCTGATATTGCCATGCAGCATAAGTCATGGCGTCATATACAAGATTCTCCCCTATCTCGCTCCAAAGTCTTTCTGGGTCCTCACTTACCATCACCATCCCAGGGCCAGAAGGCATCATGCAGATAGGGTTTTCGTAACCGACTTCTTTTGCTTCCAAATAATAAGCATTTTCCAAAGAGTCATCCTTAACTGCTGGCACAAAAGGTAATCCTAATCTCGCTGCTCGTTTAGCCGATATCTCGACTGAACCACCTACGGAAATTAAGGAACTGGGATCTGAAACAGGTTTAGGGCTAATAAGCACTTCTCTTCCTTTGTATTCAAAAGGTTTTCCTTTTAAGGCAGTGAGAATTGTTTGTATGCCTTCTTCGGTATCCCGTCCTCGAGTTTTTCTGTTCTTGGCGAACATTTCAAACTCTGATTCTCTGTAGCCGATACCTATTACGACATTGAATCTTCCCGGTGCTATCAAATCTATAGTCGCTATTTCTTCTGCGATTCTAAGCTGGTCGTGTAAAGGTAAAAGTAAAGCAGAGACAGAACAAAAAAGATTATCCGTTGCTCCTAAAACACTTCCCGCTAGTAATAGAGGTGAGTTCATATATCCGTCTTCTGTGCCATGATGTTCTGAAAGGACAACAGCTGCGAAACCCTTGTCGTCAGCCCATTCGACCATTTTTAAGAATTCCCGATACTGGTCGCCGTGTGTGAGGGTTTCCACAAAAGGTGGAATACGTAAATCGAAACGTAGTACAAACATCTTTGCTCCAGTTAGTCGTTAATTACCGCTAGGGCGCTTCTTGCCGTATCAAGGTCTTCAGGATTAGTAACCCCTATCCATGACTCGTTGCTTCTAATCACATCTATTTCAATCTGATTATTTAAACGCTGTTCTTCAATTGCCAGCGGTAAGAGAAATTCTGCTTCTTCCTCGGAAGAATTTGAGGCTATAAAAACACTCCATTGTTCTTTGAGTATTTCTAGACTTTTAGATGGAAGGGCCCATAGATTCATAGAAACATCAGTATCACTGGGAATAGAAGCTTGATCTCTGCTTCTGATGAGGTTCTCTTCGTTTCTTATCTCATGTGTTTCTCTGATACTCAAAAGTTTTTCGTTCTCTATTGAAAGAATGCCTCGTGAAACGCTTCCACTTTCAGGAAGTGTATTTTTCAATTTAAACGCCAGAATTGCTGGGTTTTCAGCATTGAAACCATGAAGAATCTGCCTTAAAGCCGTGGGGCCATAATAGTCATCTGCATTCATGACAATAATTGGTCCATCTGTTTTGGCCAAAGCTGTAACGACTGCATGCCCGGTTCCCCATGGTTTATCACGTTTAGGTTCGAAGGCATCCTGATTAACGATTTCAATAAGCAAGTCACTCCACTGGTATTGGGTGAGATGCTTTTCCAGTTGCTCATTCAAGATGCTTCGAGTAACTATTACAACTTTTTTAACTTCTTCCTCTATCGCTGCTCTAATAGCATAATCAAGAAAAATTTCATTTTCTGGACCGACTGATACCAGCTGTTTAGGTGCACCAAACCTACTTCCAAGTCCAGCAGCCATAACCACGAGTGACACTTCATTCATTACGCAATTACCTATGATCTTATTTGTCCAAAAATGCGTCGCGAGCCTGATCGCCAATTCCCATGAGGTTCATCTCGAATGTATAACCCTGTTCAAATCTATAACGCTTTGAAAGATTCGTTTCCTCAATCCCGTCTAATGAGGCTTTTGCTGCTCGTATTAGTGTTCCATTCTTTTCTGCGATTTTTTTAGCAGCTGCTAATGAAGCTTCTTCAAGTTTTTCACTTTCTACGACTTCTAAAACTGATCCATAATTAAAAAGCTCTTGTGATGTTGCCGTCTCGCAGGTGTAGAGCATCCACCTTGCTTTCTGGGAAGGAACCAGACGCATAAGGTGACTCGCTGCTCCGAGTGCCCCGTTATCCACCTCTGGAAGACCAAAAGTGGCATCCTCGGCAGCGATGATCACATCTGCGCTGCCAGCAATTCCAATTCCTGTTCCTAAACAGTGACCATTCACAACTGCTATAACAGGGGTTTTGGAACTATGTATAGCATCGAACAATTCATAACAAGAATGATTGGCTTTCAAAATGCCTTCATTTTCTGGAAGTTCTTGCATTTCCTTAATATCGACTCCTGCGCAAAAGCCATTTCCGGAAGAGCGAATCAAAACAACTTTAATATCATCTTCTTGGTTGCTGTAAGAGCGTATTTTTTCTGCAATAAAGTATGCATCTGTGACATTTAGTGCACTAACAGGCGGATTATCCATAGTGAGAATTGCTATTCCATCATCTATGGTTTCGTGTACTGCCATACTTCACCACCTCATTTCACTAATTCTATATGTTACTGACGCTATCTTCTAAGTAAGACTGAAGAACCGTGCCCAAATAAACCTTGATTTGCTGTAATACCTATTCTGGCATCTTCAACTTGTCGCTTTCCTGCTTGCTGAGCTAACTGCCAGTTAAGTTCACAGACTTGAGCAATTGCTTGTGCCGGAACAGCTTCTCCGAATGCCCCGAGTCCTCCACTTGGGTTCACGGGAATTCTTCCTCCAATCGAAGTACTTCCGTCTCGTAGAAGACTCTCCGCCTCACCAGGTTGGCAAAAACCCAATTGCTCGTACCAGTCGAGCTCCATGGAGGACGCTAGATCATAAACTTCAGCTACGTCTACATCTTCAGGTCCTATACCTGCTTCTTCGTAAACATGTTTTCCAATTGATTCTTTAAAACCTATTTCATTCGGAATGGTATTCGCCGATGAGTCAGTTGCTAAATAAGGGAGGTCGATTAAGGGATCTGGGTAGGTGGGAGTATTTAACGCAATTGCTGATATTCGAACCGGATTATCGACGCCGAGTGACTTGGCATAATCGAGAGAAGAAACTACGACTGCTGCTCCACCGTCACTTGTTGTGCATATCTCTAACAATCTTAATGGGTCGGATACGACAGGTGAAGCGGAAATATCTTCCAAAGCATACTCTTTGTTGAATCGTGCATTTTCATTAAATACTGCGTGTTTACTGTTTTTCACTTTAACGAGAGCGAAATCTTCCTGAGTAGCGCCGTACAGTTCCATACGTCGTCTAGCATGCAAACCGAAATAGACGGGGTTAGTTGCTCCTACCATGTGGAAGCGAAGCCAATCAGTGTCGTCAGTTCTAATTCCATCATTGGGTGCAAGGAATCCGTCCGGTGTTGTATCCGCCCCAACAACTAAAGCTACGTCACATGCACCTGAAAGAATTTGCCCGCGGGCGACGGAAAGAGCAGTAGCACCTGAAGCACAAGCTGCGTATGAGCTAGCCACTTGGGTTCCGTTGAAGCCTAAAGCGCGCGCCATGGTTGATCCAGCTACATAACCGGGGTAACCGCATCGAACGGTTATTGCTCCAGAAATAAAACCGACCTCGCTCCATTCAAGTTGAGCGTCATCTAAGGCTTTCCTTGCAGCAACAGTGCCGTATTCAACGAAATTGCGGCCCCATTTGCCCCAGGGATGCATTCCGACTCCCAATATCGCTATATCTTCCATTTCTAATTTTTATCCTGTTTCTGCTCTTCAGACAATGGCTTCCACATCCAGGTTAAGTAACGATTTTCGGAATCTTCGTACAAAGTTCCGACCGTAACTTCAACTGGCATACCTACGCTTAGATCTTCAACGCTATAACCATTTACTACCTGACCTAGTATCACCATTTTTTCTTCTTCTAATTCTACTGCTGCAATGACAATAGGTTCATAAGGTTCTGCCGCTATAAAAGGTGGCGGTGGCGGATAGACACTGTTTGTATAGGACCAAATTTTTCCGACTCTACTTAAAAGAACTTCTTCAATTTCATCATCAGGAAAATCAGGATCTGACCCTCCAAGACTTTTTGGAAAACAATAGCTCCCAGATTTTTTAAAACGACCACCGATTAAATGTGGTTCTTCCTCAATGGTGAAGAAACCTTCTACTGCCGGAACTTCAATTTTCGTATCTTTAGTCACAGTCTTTTTGCTTTCTGCCTACTAGAAGAGCGCAGAGGTCAAGCGTTGTCTCCATTCACTTGTTCTTGGATCTTCAGGGCCTAATAGTTCAAGCAGGTCGATAAATCTATCTCTTGCATCTTCATCTGTTTTAACTCTCTCAATCAATTCAGTTAATTCAGAATCAATATCCTCTACATTCTCAAGACGTGCTATCGCTAACACTCTTCTCGTTTCAGGAGTCTCGGATATTTTTTCAAGAAGTTTTATTGCTTCGTCTTTATCTCCCTCTTCATTTCTTGTCACAAGTAGTTGGGCGAGGCTTGTTACTGCCGTCGGATTATCCGCTTCTATTTCTAAAGCTTTTCTAAGAGACAACTCATCTCCATCATTTATTAGTTTTTCTAGTTCTGTCATCTCTTCGGAAGGTAAAAGTTTTTGAACGAAGTCCCTCACAGCTTCTTCACCTTGTGCGCCAACGAAACTGCTGACAACATCCTTGTTGTGTATTGCAAAAACAGCCGGAATTGACTGAACCTTAAATGCTCCCGCCACACCAGGATTTTCATCAATATTTACTTTGACGAGAATAACTTTTCCTTCTGTCTCTTCAATAACCCTTTCCAATATCGGACCTAAACTTTTACACGGGCCACACCAGGGCGCCCAGAGATCAACCACCACTGGGGTATTTTCTGAACGTTCTAATACTTCTTTTTCGAAATCAATATCAGTTACTTCAAGAGTCATCTTCATCCACCAAACAAGAAAACAAATTTCCTTACCTTTAGGGTAGAGAGATCCTCTTTAGTCCACTACCGTCTGAGCATGAATACAACTCCGGGTATAAGAGAAAACGAGGTTCGTAAGTGGTTAGATGCGCATGTCGGCGGAGTTGAAGGTGAACTTGAATATCATCAAATCGTTGGCGGACACTCCAATTTGACTTATACGGTTACAGAGAATTCTGGAAGAAAATGGGTTCTTAGACGCCCTCCTCTAGGACACGTTCTTGCAACCGCTCATGATATGGGTCGTGAATACCGGGTAATCAAAGCACTCGCAGGCAGTGAAGTTCCAGTTCCCAGAGTGGTTGGCCTTTGTGAAGACACGACAATTAACGATGCTCCTTTTTATGTAATGGACTTCGTGGAAGGAATAGTGGTGCGTGACGCTGAAATCGCCCGCTCTCAGCCTCTTTCAGTTCGCAATAAAATGGGCGAGTCTCTCTTAAAGACACTTGTTTCTTTACATGCAGTAGATGTTGATGAAGTGGGACTTGGTGATTTGGCTAGAAAAGATGCTTACATCGAACGTCAGCTAAAACGTTGGAAAGCGCAATTTGAACAATCAACTAATAGAGAAATACCAGGTGTTTTTGAAATCCATGACAACCTTCTCCAAAATGTTCCTGAGCAGCAGGGAGTTGGAATAGTTCACGGCGACTACAGATTAGACAATACAATCATGAGCGAAACAGGTGAAGTGGCTGCGGTTTTAGACTGGGAGCTTTGCACATTAGGTGATGTTCTTTCAGACCTTGCAGCGATTATTTCCTATTCAAATGACCTTACGGGCATGGAAACACAGGCTATGTCAGTTGAAGGTTTCCCTACCCCTGGAGAAGTGCGTGAGCTTTATAGCGACTTAAGTGAAAGAGATCTTTCAGAATTAGATTTCTATATAGCGTTTGCTTATTGGAGACTCGCATGCATACTCGAAGGGGTTTACACAAGGTATGCAGCTGGAGTGATGGGAAATGAAGCTGATGCCGCTGCTATTGAAGTTTTTGGAGAACGTGTTCTTCTTCTAATTGATTTAGCTAATTCAACATTCCAAGATTTTTTGAAGGACTAAAAGATGAAAAATGATCATGAGTATCTTTTTGAATTCATTCAACTTGAGGAACTAAAAAAACCTGTTTTAATTTTGGCTCTTGAGGGTTGGATAGATTCATCCGGAATTGCGCGCAGTGTTAAAGACTCCCTCTTGTTAAAAGCTCAAAGTCAAACAATGGTCAAGTTCGACACAGACAAACTTCTAGATCATCGTGCTCGTCGACCCATTCTTAATTTAAATGATGGTGTAGTAGAGAATCTTGAATGGCCTTCAATAGAACTTTTGAATATCGAAGGTTTAGAAGGACCTGACGCATGTATATTGCACGGTCCTGAACCAGACCATGAGTGGAAAATTTTTGCTCAGGCTATAACAAATATTTGCCATGAGCTTGA
>PBYV01000050.1 GCA_002729765.1 Acidimicrobiaceae bacterium | reverse complement strand
GTTGCAGTTGTTGTTTTTTCAGGAAGGTTATTGAACCTTTACTAGGGTCAATAATAAAAAACTCGTAAGTTACTGTTCTTAATGCCTGTAGACTAAGGCAATAATAAAAATTTAATATACAGTCTTCGGGGTTGGGTGAGATTCCCTACCGGCGGTAAGTCATATGGCAAGCCCGCGAACCTCTGCTTTTGGTTGAGGTTGATCAGGTTGAATTCCTGAGCCGACGGTTACAGTCCGGATGGGAGAAGATACAAATTGTCTGACCTGGTTCAGGACAGTTTAATAGTTCTTTATCTGTGCACCCGAGATGGTAAAGGGGTTACAGATGTTCACAGGGATAGTTGAAGAAGTAGGTGAAATTTCTTCGATAGAAGTATCTGGGGATGGTAGAAGATTTGAGATTCTTTCAAAACTAGTAATAGAAGATGCTGAAATAGGTTCTTCTATATCAATTAATGGATGCTGCCTTACAGTTACTAGTCTTTCCGAAAGTTCGTTTGCCGTAGAAGCTGTACCCGAGACTATTTCGAGGACTTGTTTAGGTGAGATGAGTATTGGTGATCGTGTCAATATGGAAAGAGCATTATCGGTAAACGGTCGGTTCGGCGGTCATATTGTTCAAGGGCATGTTGATGGAATTGCGAAAATAGTGGCTGTAGATTTTCAAAGTGATGGTTCGTGGCTTGTTGGGTTTACTTGTTCGAATGGATTTGCAGGTCAGATCGTGGAAAAGGGTTCTATAACTCTCAATGGTGTTAGTTTGACAGTGGCTGGAATTTCAAATCTTTTAGATAAAGAAGAACTTCACTTTGACATTGCTCTAATACCCCACACAATAGAGGTAACGACTTTTAAAGACATGGGAGTAGACAGTTTGGTGAATTTAGAAGTAGATGTTTTGGCTCGTTATATAGAAAATCTGCTATCTAGTCGCAACATTTCAATTTCAGGAGAGAAGGTCTGATGGTTTTTTCAACAATTGAAGATTCACTTGAAGCTTTCCAGCGTGGTGACTTTGTGGTGGTGGTCGATGACGAAGACCGAGAGAATGAAGGTGACCTGATAATCGCTGCAGATGCCATGGATGAAGAAAAGATGGCTTTCATGGTTCGTTATACGAGTGGAGTTATTTGCGCCCCCATGACTGAAGAAAGAGCGAACTCTTTGGAACTTCCATTGATGGTTGCAAATAACACTGAATCAATGCGGACTGCCTTTACTATTTCAGTTGACTTACTAGAGGGAACTACCACTGGCATTTCAGCAGGAGATCGTTCAGCAACAGTTGGAGCTCTTGCTGATCCTGATTTTGGTGTGAATGATTTTGCTCGACCTGGTCATATTTTCCCATTGAGAGCACGTCAAGGGGGTGTTTTGAAACGCGCAGGCCACACTGAGGCAGCGGTTGATTTATGCCAAATGTCAGGAAGGTCCGAGGTTGGGGTTTTGTGCGAAATTGTGAATGAAGATGGAAGCATGGCCAGGCTTCCAAACCTTGAAAAGTTTGCTTCAGAGCATGATTTGTGTTTCATTTCGATAGCCGATTTGATTCGTTTTCGGCGACGCAATGAAAAGTTGGTTGAACATTTTGCTGAAGCGCGCATTCCAACTCGGTATGGAGAATTCACAGCCCACGCATACAGGTCTGTATTAGATGGAGGCGAGCATGTTGCTTATGCTTTGGGTGATTTAAAAGAAACTGAAGCACCACTAGTCCGAGTTCATTCTGAGTGTTTAACCGGAGATCTATTAGGCTCTTTGCGATGCGATTGCGGTTCCCAGTTAGATGAAGCTATTCGTTTAATAGGTGATGCAGGTAGTGGAGTCGTGGTTTATCTACGTGGACATGAAGGTCGAGGAATAGGTATAGCTCACAAGATAAGGGCTTACAGTCTGCAAGATGAAGGGTTTGACACCGTTGACGCAAACACTCAACAAGGTTTACCGATTGATTCGCGTGAATATGGCGTCGGAGCACAAATTTTAGCAGATTTAGGTATTTCAAAGATGAGACTGATGACCAATAATCCCGCCAAGTACGGTGGTCTTGAAGGGTATGGGCTAGAGATCCTTGACCGTGTGCCACTTAATACAATTCCTAATGAAGAAAATATCAGATATTTAGAGACTAAAAAAGAACGACTAGGACACTTATTAGATGATTCGTTTATTGAAGATAAGACTCAAAAAAGTGAGAATTCATGAACGAATTAAATGTTGAACTCGATGGCAACGGCTTAAAGATTGGGATTGTGGCAGCTCGTTTTAACCAGATAATTGTTGAACAATTGTTGGCTGGTGCTCATGCACGACTGCTTAGTTTGGGAGTTTCCGAAGAGAATGTAACTTTAGGCTGGGTGGCGGGCGCTTTTGAGATACCCCTTGCTGCAAAGCAAATGTCAAGAGAACTTTCTGTAGACGCTGTTATTTGTTTAGGGTGTGTAATAAGAGGCGATACTCCCCATTTTGACTATGTAGCCGGTCAATCAGCTGAAGGAGTACTACAGATAGGTCTTGAGACAGGCGTACCTGCGATTTACGGCATTTTGACCACTGAAACAGTTGAACAGGCTATTGAAAGAGCATCTGTGCATGCAGAGAACAAAGGTTCTGAATTTGCTGATTCTGCGGTAGAAATGGCCCAATTGTTAAGAATCATTAACTCATAAGCCTCGTAAGCAATATTAAAATCTTGTGGATCTTCCTAATCTCGCCGATAGTTTTAATAGGGCTAGTTTCTAAATTAAATTCGATATTAGAGGAAGACATTAGAGGAATATATGTCAAGTAGTACACCTGTTAAATCTGAAACAATTTCTGAGCACCGATTGCACGAGAGTGATACCGGTTCTCCTGAAGTTCAGATTGCTTTAATTAGTGGAAGAGTCAGCCACCTTACCGAGCATTTGAAAGTCCATAAAAAGGACCATCACAGCAGGAGAGGTTTGTTGATGCTTGTAGGTCGTAGACGAAGACTGCTTGATTATTTAGAAAAAAATGACGTTGAGCGTTATAGGTCAATTATCGCAAAATTAGGTTTGCGCCACTAGGGCGTTGGCTCAAAAAGTTCCTAAACTTAGTTAATTAAAGGAACAGATATAAAAAGACCCTACGAAGTGAGCAGTTTTAAATTGTGCTTTCATCGCTTGGTGTCGCCCTGGTCGAAAATGTTTCGAACAGGTAAAGAAAAGAAAAAAGAGAATAAGAATGAATAAACCAATTTCCGTGTCCCACACATTTTCAGGGACAGAAAAAACAATCAGTTTTGAAACTGGACGTCTGGCTGGATTGGCAGGAGGGGCAGTTTTGTCTCAACTTGGGCAATCAACAGTTTTGATGACAGCAACGGGTTCAAAATCAGCTCGATCAGGTGCTGACTTTTTCCCATTAACTGTTGATATTGAAGAAAGAATGTACGCTGCGGGCAAGATCCCAGGGTCTTTCTTCCGTCGCGAAGGTCGCGCATCAGAGTCGGCAATTTTGACATGTCGACTAATTGACCGACCTTTAAGACCTATGTTTCCAGAAGGTTTCCGTAATGAAGTACACATAATCGGAACAGTAATAGGGGCTGACATGGAGAACCCTCATGATGTTTTAGCTTTAAATGGAGCTTCAGCAGCACTCATGATTTCCGGAATACCTTTTGACGGTCCCGTGGGGGCTGTTCGAATTGCCTGGGCTGCTTCAGGAGAATGGATTCCTCATCCCACCTATGAAGAAGCTGCAGATTCAGCTTTTGAAATGGTTGTAGCAGGACGTCTATTAGAAGATGGAGATGTTGCAGTCATGATGGTAGAAGCAGGTGGCACAGAAGCTACTTGTGATGTTTATGACTCAGGGGCACCTTTCGTTGATGAATCTGTGTTGGCCGATGGTCTTGAATTTTCTAAGAAATTCATAAAAGAAGTTATTGAACTACAGCAGGAACTAGTCAAAGCAGTAGGAAAACCTGAGGTAATGGAATATGAGGTTTTCGCTGATTACAGTCCCGAAATTTTGACAGCTGTCGAAAATGCTGGAGCAGAAAGAATTGCAGCTACACAGACAATTGTTGATAAGACGGAAAGACAGAACGCTGAGTCAGACCTCAAAGAAGTAATTCAAAGTGAACTCATTTCTGATTTTGAAGAAATAGAAGGCGCTGAAAGTCAGATTTCTGCTGCTATTAGGTCTGTTACTAAAGAGATTGTTAGGGATCGAATTGTTAAAGAAGGAGTTCGAATTGATGGACGTGGAGTGTCTGATATTCGAGCCCTGCTATCAGATGTAGGAATCATTCCTACATCTCATGGATCGGGTCTTTTCCAAAGAGGAGAAACTCAGGTTTTGAATGTAACCACTTTGGGAACTGGACGGATGGATCAGATGGTAGATGGTATTGATCCGATTGAGCGTAAAAGATTCATGCACCATTACAATTTTCCGCCTTTTTCAACAGGGGAAACTGGTTTCATGAGAGGACCAAAGCGCAGAGAAATCGGTCATGGCGCACTCGCTGAAAGAGCTCTCTTTCCTGTAGTGCCAAGTTTTGAAGAATTTCCTTACACACTTCGTTTGGTGTCTGAAGTTCTTGCATCAAACGGTTCTTCTTCAATGGGTTCTGTTTGTTCTTCCAGTCTTTCGATGATGGATGCAGGTGTTCCTATTAAGGCGCCAGTCGCCGGTATAGCTATGGGCTTAATTTACAAAGATGACAAGTACATAACGCTTACTGACATTTTAGGAGCAGAAGATGCTTTCGGAGATATGGATTTCAAAGTTGCTGGCACATCTGAGTTCGTCACAGCTTTGCAGTTGGATACCAAAATTGACGGTATTCCTGCAGACGTGCTTGCTGATGCATTAAATCAAGCCAAAGAAGCCCGATTGAAGATACTCGAAGTAATGGCTTCTGCTATTCCTGAACCACGTGAGGATGTAGGGGAGAACGCTCCAAAGATTCTTAGCTTTGAGATACCGGTTGAAAAAATTGGTGAGGTAATCGGCCCGAAGGGGAAAATGATAAACACTATTCAAGCCGAATCCGGAGCTGAAATTACCGTTGATGATGATGGAATGTCAGGAATTGTCTCTATCGCTTCACCTGACCGTGAAAAAGTTGCCGAAGCGGAAAGACAAATAATGCTGATCGTTGACCCACCTTCAGCACATGTCGGAGAGGTTTATGAAGGAAGGGTTGTGAACATCACTAAGTTCGGAGCTTTTGTGAACATACTGCCAGGAAGAGATGGTCTGGTTCACATCTCCAAATTAGGTGGTGGGAAACGTATCGACAGGGTCGAAGATGTTCTTGCTCTAGGTGATGCTATTGAAGTCGAAGTTGAAGACATAGATCCGAATGGAAAAATTTCTCTTAGGCCTTTATTAGATGATGATGATCGAAACCCCAAAGAGAAGTCTTCTGAAGCTATTGAAGAGGATGAGATTTCAGACAATGATGAAGATTCTTCTGATTCGGATGATTTCAATCAAAAAGATACCGCTTCTGACGATCGAGGTAACGAAAGCAAGTCAAAGTCATCAGCTTCTTTTGAAGATGCTTTTCAAGCAGAACTGGAAGCAGTACACGGAGACTTAGGTAAAAGTTCTTCTAGAAGAAGTGGTGAACGAAAAAGAAGATAGCTGGTTTCATCTTTTAGGTTTAATTTGATTATTAAACAATTCCAATAAATCCACGTCGGGGCACTAACCTCTGACATATGGGAAAAGAATCTTTAAAAGTTGGTGTCCTAGGAGCGACTGGAAGTATGGGACAGTCAGTTTGTTCTGCGGTTATGCAAGCTGAATCTTTGGAACTTGTAGCAGCTGTGGATTTACCTTCCGACGAGTCAGAAGAAATGCTTGAGGGTATTCCAATTACTCAAGAAATCAGTGATTTTTTTAAAGCTGAAGTAGATGTAGTAGTTGATTTCACTATTGCTGAGGCTTCAAAAAATAACTTGCCTTTGCTGGCTGAAGAAGGAATTGATGTAGTCGTAGGGACAAGCGGTCTTTCAGATCAAGATGTTTCAATAATTGAGAAAAAATTCAATGAAAGCCGTTGTTTAATTGTCCCTAATTTTGCAATAGGAGCAGTGCTTATGATGCATTTTGCATCTATTGCAGCACCTTGGTTCGATACGGCTGAAATAATTGAATATCATCACAACCAGAAAAAAGATTCGCCTTCAGGCACAGCAATCGCGACTGCAGAAAGAATGTCATCAGCTTCTAACCAGTGGGATGAAGACCCGACAATAAATGAAAGTATTGCAGGTGCCCGTGGAGCTGAATTGAAAGGGATACCTATACATGCAGTAAGAATGAAAGGCATGGTTGCCCACCAGGAGGTAATCATGGGCTCAATAGGTCAAACATTGACGATACGTCATGACTCTCCCGATCGTGAGTCTTTTATGCCTGGAGTTTTACTAGCTGTGCAAGGAGTTGCTTCTCTTCCGAACGGGTTAACTATCGGCTTAGAAAAACTGCTTGGAATTGAGTGACTTTGGCGTCTCGTCGTTTGTTGAGACCGAGTTGGATAATCTCGCATATTTTTGTAGTAGCGCTACTTGTATCTACTGTAAATTTTGGTTTCTGGTAACTCCGCCGGTTAGAGGAACGTAAGTCGAATAACACTCAGATAATGGAAGCTTCTGGCAGGGAATCTGTTGCAGTTAATAACTTATATGCGGACGAATTAGATAATTACCAGAGTTACGCTCCTGCTACTGCCATAGGGACTTTTGATGAAAATAGACAGGTCTATTTGATTAATAGGACTCGAGATGGTGTTCCAGGAGTTGAAGTTATAAATTCTTTTACTCTTGAAAGCGACCCTGTTTCCTATGTCGCTGTAAATAGGGGGTATCTTCCGCGCAAGATATTTAACGAGGGTGAATCTGAGATTTGGAAACCGCCTTCAGGGATGTTTGAAATAGAAGGACTCATTATGGTTCCCTTTTCGGATGGAAAGTTACAAGGCAATGAGATAAACCGAATTGATATTGATTTATTGAGCGATGAATGGGGCCTACCACTACTGCCAATTTATTTACAGCAAAATCAACAAACAACGAATAATTGGCCGGTGCAAATGCAGTCACTTGAATTGACCGAAGGGTCACATCTTAGTTATGCGGTTCAATGGTTTATTTTCACTTTTATAGGTTTGGTTGGTTACCCTTTGGTGCTTAGACGCGTCGTAGCTGACGATCGACTGGTAGCGTGATTACATGTCGAAAATAAGTGAATCTGACCTTCTGGTGCTTCAAGCATTAAGAGTAAAGGGTTTTGTTGATACCGAAGCTGTCGCAGAAACTGTTGGTTTAAGCCAAGAAGACAGTTTGAATATGCTAAATCAATTCGCTGAAGAGGGCATGGTCAGTTACAGAGAAGGCCGAATGGTGGGATGGATGATTACGCCAGCGGGAAGATCATTCGGTGAACAACTACTGGCAAATGAAGTTGATAATTTAGGAATTCGCCCAGAAATTGAGACCGCCTACAAAGAATTCTCACAATTAAATGATGATTTCAAAGAACTTTGCACGGATTGGCAACTAAAACCACCATCCGCTGGGAGCGAAGGAGAACAAGTTTTAAATGACCATTCTGATCCGGACTACGACAAGGGAGTGATCGACCGCTTAGTTGAGTTGGATAAACAAACGCAGCCCATGTGCGCAAACCTTACTGAGCAATTGGAGCGTTTTTCATCTTACGGTAGTCGTTTTACCTATGCACTGGAAATGGTCCTTAAAGGAGATACAGACTGGATCGCCAAACCCATGATGGAGTCCTACCACACGGTGTGGTTTGAGTTGCATGAAAACTTTTTTTCAACTTTAGGTATTGATAGAGCATCCGAAAGCACTTAAAGGTGAAGGGAGTAGAAATTATGACACCACGTTTTGGGCGGGTCCTGACAGCAATGATTTCGCCGTTTACAAAAGATGATGAGTTGGACGTAGAAGGAGCACAAACATTAGCTAGATGGCTTGTGGAGCAAGGTAATGAAGGTTTAGTTATTGCTGGCACTACAGGAGAGTCTCCTACTCTCACGCACGAAGAGCAAATAGATTTGATTGCTGCCGTAGTTGAAGCAGTTGATGTTCCCGTGATAGCGGGAGCAGGAAGTAACGACACTAAGGCCGCTGTTGAATTAACTGAACGTTGCACTGAAGTGGGGGCTTCAGGAATTCTTACAGTAACTCCTTATTACAACAGACCTTCTCAACAAGGATTGATAGCGCATTTTTCGGCGATAGCTAGCGCAACTAATTTACCGGTAATGCTTTACGATATTCCTGTTAGGTCAGGTAGAAAAATTGATACTTCAACAATTTTACAATTAGCCGACGAAGTTGAAAATATAGTTGCACTTAAAGATGCGGCAGGGGATGTCGCTGAAACTGCCAGAGTGATAGCAGCCGCACCAGAAGGTTTTGAAGTTTACAGTGGCGAAGATTCATTGACTTTATCCTTGCTTTCTGTGGGCGCTGTTGGAACAGTGAGTGTTGCTTCTCATTGGTCCACGCCTGAAACAGTTGAGTTGATGAAAGCTTTTTTTAGTGGAGATTATATTAGAGCGTTAGAAATCAATCGTCGGCTTATACCCTCATATGATTTCGAATCTGGAGATCTGACACCTAACCCAATACCCACAAAAGCAATGATGAAAATACTCAACTTACCAGGAGGCGATTGTCGTTTACCGATGGGGCCTGAACCAGAATGGTTGGCTGAAAAGGCGCGTGGGGTCTTAAGTAGCCTAGGGCGCGGCTAATTAACAAGAAACGAAACTTTGAATAGTCCAGTACATATAACTTTCCTAGGTGGACTTGGTGAAATCGGAAGAAATTGTGCAGCAATTGAGGTAGATGAGCGTATTGTGCTTCTTGATTGTGGCCAGTTGTTTCCTTATAAACATCCAGGTGTCGATTCAATACTTCCAGATTTTAAGTGGTTGCTTGACAGGCGTAACGACATAGAAGCCTGCGTAGTGAGCCATCCGCATGAGGATCATATAGGCGGGATACCTCACTTGTTTCGCCATTTGTCAGTACCTATTTATGGTTCTCCATTTACTCTTGGGATGATTAAGGCAAAATTAGAAAGCCATGAAGTGGAACTCCCTCCACTTGTTGTAGTTGAAGATAACGAAACTCATGAAATTGGTCGTTTTGAATGTGAATTTTTACCAGTGACTCATTCAACCTCCGGCGGGTTAATGACTATCTTTAGAACTCCCCAAGGTGTTATCTTGCATTCCAGCGATTTCAAATTGGATCCAACCCCTGTGGACGGACGCCTTACAGATCTAAAAAGGGTCTCTGATATTTCCAAAAAAGAAGGAATTCGGTTACTTCTGGCAGATTCCACAAATGCTGAGAATGAAGGAGTGTCTCTTTCAGAGTCAGAAATAGGTCCCATATTAGAAGATGTTTTCAACGAAAATGAAGGACGTCGAATAATCGTTGGTACGTTTTCTAGCCATATTCACAGAATCCAACAAATAGCTGATGCTGCAACAAAGACAGATCGAAAGTTAGCGATATTGGGTCCTTCAATGATCAGAAATGTAGCTTTAGCGCGAGAGTTAGGTCTTTTGAAAGTGTCGGACAGGGTTCTTTTAAATGAAAAAGAATTGAAAAAGTTCAGATCTGACAAGGTTTGTATCATCTGTACAGGGTCTCAGGCTGAACCAAGAGCAGCTATATCTATGATGTCAGTCGGGAAGCATCCTCTGGTCGAAATAGATAGAAATGACACGGTCATTTTCTCTTCATCTCCGATTCCCGGTAATGAGGCTTCTATTTTCAGAGTTCATAATAATTTGGTACGTCTGGGTGCCCGTATCGTCCACAGCGGCAAGTTGAAGATCCACACGACTGGTCATGGCAAGGCTGGTGAGCTTCTGGCATTACATGAAGCAAGTAATCCCGAACTTTTTATACCAGTTCATGGTGAGTACACCCACTTGTTAGGACATGAAGAAATTGCATTGAGTAGGGGAATGGACCAATCCAAGATTCTCCGGTGTGAGGATGGCGACAGTGTCTGTTTAGATGAGCATGGATTACACCTAGAAGGGAGCGTAAGCGGTGAGTACTTAATGGTGGATGTTCGAGGAGCTGAAGTGAGTAATGACTTGGTTAAAGAACGTATTTCTTTGGGTGGTGAAGGTTTCATTCTAGTCAGAGTGTTAATCGACAAAAAGAGAAGAAAGCTTTTAGAGGATCCTTTTGTGACGACTCTCGGGTGGGTTGAGACTGGAGATGAAGAGAAATATCTCAATGGAATAATCGAAGAAGTAGTAAAAGTGTTGGATGACGCACTAACTAATGGTGAGTTTGACCAAAAAGAGTTAACAAGACTTGTTCGAAGGGCAACCGGGAAATTTGTAGACCTAAAAACTGGGCGCCGGCCCGTGTTAATCCCATTAGTCGAAATCAACTAAAAATCACAATGGATACCCTACGTCACGCCCTAGTGCTACCGTAAAACTGTTGTGGTAAAGGTTCCTATGGGCGAAGAAAACTCTGAAAATTCTGTTACTGGGTCTAGCAGTGCTAACAGTAAAAAATCTACACGCGCCCCTAAAACACCTCCAATGGAAGGGGGTGTAACAAAAAATTTCTTTAAAACGGCTTTCGCCGGACGTGGAAATGAAATGCTCGGTCTCGGTCTTGTACTTGGCGGTCTTTTGGCAGGCTTATCGATCTATCTTGAGCAGGCAGGACCGGTTGGTGATGTAGTTGATGGCGCTGCAGGGTGGACTATTGGAATAATAAAACTTGTTCTCCCTGTTTTGATGGCAGTTACAGGTTTAGCTATGTTCAGAGAACGCTCTGAATTCGGAGAAATAACTAAACGATTGCCTGTCGGGCTGTTTCTTGGTCTTGTAGGCGTATCCGGTTTACTGCATTTAAGCCGCGGTCGTCCCGGCATTAGTGACGGGGTGGATGAGCTTGGAGATGCAGGAGGTATTTTAGGTCTTGCTGCAGGGGGCGGTTTGAGAGCAGCTATAGGGACTTGGGGTTCTGTTCTGGTTCTTGTTGCCTTTATTTTGGTGTCAGTAGTGATTGCTACAAGAGTTTCTGCACGTGATGCGATAAGGATTACTGTAAAAAGTGCTGGGGTTGCTGGGAAGCAGCTATTTAAAGGAATTGCTTTACTCCTAAAAGCATTGAGTCGTTCCCTTGGTAATTGGATCAGAAGCTTATTGACACCACCGGGATCTACAGACCAGCGACAAATACCAGATCCAGTTAGAGAAGAAAGTACTTTTCAAGAAAATCCTCCATCAGAAACTGAGGTTAGAACTGTTGCCGAACCGCAAAAAGAATTTAAGCCTAAAAAGAAAAAAGTAAAACCGAAAGTAAAAACCACTGCAAGTGAGCAGCTTACGATCCAACTGGGTAAAGCAGTTGAAGGATCTTCCTGGTCGTTACCATCTTTAGAGATTCTTTCAACAAGTGACAAGCATGATGTAGATGCTAAGGCTGCAGAAGAGCGAGGAAAGAGACTTCAAGAAGCGTTGGAAACACATGGTGTCGAAACTCGATTAGTCGATATGACTATTGGACCAACGGTTACGCGGTATGCCTTGCAATTAGGCGACGGTGTGAAAGTTTCACATATTACAAGCCTTAACAAAGATATTGCTTATGCGTTGGCTGCTGCAGATGTTCGTATTTTGGCTCCGATACCCGGTCAGCAGGCAATTGGTATAGAGGTTCCAAATGAAGACAGAGATGTGGTTGCTCTAGGGGACATTTTGACTTCCGAGGAATCCAAGAAAGCGACACACCCTCTTGAATTGGCAGTAGGTAGAGACATAAAAGGCAAAACCGTGATGCTCAATCTTGCAACTACTCCTCACCTTTTGATAGCTGGAGCTACCGGAGCTGGAAAGTCTTCATGTATTAATGCGATGGTTACTTCTGTTTTGATGCGAACTACACCCGATCAAGTCCGACTAATACTTGTAGACCCAAAGCGCGTTGAAATGGGGCAGTATGAAGGTGTACCTCATCTTTTAACAGCACCTGTTACGGACCCTAAGAAGGCTGCAAATGCACTTCATTGGGCTGTTCGTGAGATGGAGCGAAGATATGACATTCTGTCGAATTGTGGTTTCAGAGATATAACGGGATACAACGCAGCGTATGATCGAGATGAATTACCGGTAATGGATTTCGGTGAAGAGAATTCCCGCGAATATGAAAGATTGCCTTTCATTATGGTTGTAGTGGATGAGCTGTCAGACTTGATGATGGTTGCCGCTCGAGATGTTGAGGACTCAATCTGCAGGTTGGCTCAGATGGCTAGAGCAGTGGGAATACATTTGGTGGTGGCTACACAGCGTCCTTCAGTAAACGTGATTACGGGTGTGATTAAAGCTAATATTCCTGCTCGATTAGCTTTCGCAGTCTCGAGTCTCGCTGATAGTCGAGTTATTTTGGATCAGCAAGGAGCTGAAAGGCTCGTAGGGAAAGGGGACATGCTACTT
>PBYV01000049.1 GCA_002729765.1 Acidimicrobiaceae bacterium | reverse complement strand
TCGAGCATATTTTTGATGACTCTCGACTTGGGTCTAACCGCAGTGTCACTACCAGAAATTCGAGCAGATTTTGACGCGTCCAAGAGACAAATAATTAACTGGGGAGCGACCGCATATTTGGTAGCCATGACATCTTTATTGTTGCTTTTTGGTCGTCTCTCAGATCGCTATGGCCGCCGAAAACTATTTTTAACTGGTCTATCAATAACCACAATGGCTGTTTCTTTAGCTGCATTTACTCCCAACCCTGAGATTTTTCTGATCGCTAGAACTTTTCAAGGAGCGGGTATCGCTATTCTCGTTCCAACAGCTCTGGCAATGGTCCTTGGTGATATACCCCAAAAACATCAAGGTGCAGCAGTCGGGTTATGGGGCTCGATTGGTGCTGTTGCCGGAGTTCTGGGGCCAATATCCTCAGGTTCATTAATTGAGATATTTGGATGGCGAGCCACTTTTGCTTTATTGGCTATTTTAGGGTTCCTTGCTCTGCTAGCTGGAATAAGAGTCCTTAATGAAAGCTACTTGCCAGAAGTTCCTGAAAACTTAGACTTAATGAGTGTTTTCAGTGGAATCATTTCAATAGGCTCAGTTACCCTAATTTTGCTACAAGGGAATGATTGGGGTTGGTTCTCCAGAAAAATTATATTTCTTTTTTTTCTAGGAGTATTAGTAACTTGCTTTTTTTTGATTAGTTGCAAACGATCTAAAAATCCACTTTTAGATTTAGAGCTTTTTAAAAACCATAAATATCGCCAAGTAACTATTGCAGCCGGCTTTCATCAGGTGGCTTTTTTCGCCTTCTTTTTCTCATCACCTATTTTGTTGTCTGAAATTTGGGGATGGTCACCAATGAAAACTGGATTTACAGTAGCCCCTGCAATGGTTCTAGCTATTTTAGTTCAGACACCTTTTGGCATTTTGGCCGATCGATTTGGGTACAGAAAACTAATTTTGTATGGAGGCTTTGTACCTTCTTTGGGTATTGCTTGGTGGCTAATCTTTGTTGACTCTGAACCAAGTTACTTAAGTGCTTTTTTGCCCGGTTTGCTCGTCGTTTCACTTGGTTCAGCGATGGTAGGTATCACTACAACCGGAGTTGCTTTGACAGTGGTTGATACTCAAAAGCTGGGAATTGCTAATGCCATGCACCAGGTTTCGCGTCGTTTAGGCACGACAATTGGTGTTGCACTTGCTGTAGGACTTGGCAGCGGTTCAAACGAGTTGGAGATTCTTGAAAATATAAAAGTATTGTGGTGGGTAGTTGCATTTATGTATGCAATTGGTTCACTTTTTGTATGGAAATCAGATGTCGAGTAATTGTTTTATTTTGATCACAATAGGGTGACTGCAAATAATTAGGAGTGGAAGTGTTAGAAAAAAGAAAAGTTGATGAACTATTTGATTTAACGGGCCATGTGGCAGTTATTACTGGAGCTGGGAGAGGCATAGGTGAAGGAATAGCTGTAGCTATGTCTGAAGCGGGTGCTTCTGTAGTAGTAGCTGCTAGAAGAACAGAGGAAATAGAAAGAGTCGCGAGTGAAATTAATGACAAGGGGGGAGAAGCTCTTGCTGTTACCACTGATGTTACGGATGATACAGCACTTGAAAATCTTGCTGAAGCAGCAGTTGAGCGTTTCGGTTTCTTAAGTGATTGGGTAAACAATGCTGGAGGTTCACCCATACGCATGCCAATAATGGACCTACCTCGTGAAGAGTGGGATAAGACAATGGCTTTGAACCTAACTGCCGTGTATTCGGGATCGGTAATTGCTGCTCGTCATATTGATACTGGATCGATAATAAATATTTCATCGGGAGCCGGTTTCGGTCCTGTGCCGGGCAGCGCTCATTATGGGGCAGCAAAGGCAGCAGTGCATTCACTCACATGGACCTTTTCAGCGGAGTTTGCTCCAAAAATAAGAGTTAACACAGTCGCTCCGGGAGCTATACCAACAGAGATAATGCTTAAAGCAATAGGACGCAAAGAGGATGAATTAGACAAAGTTCTAGAAGAGTGGAAAATTCCAATGGAGAGACTTGGAACGCCTCAGGACATAGGAGCTGCCTGTGTGTATCTTGCTTCTGATGCATCAAGTTGGGTAACCGGAGAAATCCTTCGAGTAGGTGGAGGAGCCAAACCTCGGTAATTGATCGTCAGTTAGCGGGTTTGAAAAAAACCTTTTTGTGGACCATCTTCACCTTCAGGGTTTCCATTATCAATTTTTACAGTCACACCTGAATCTCCCTCAACTATTTCGAAACAACGGACACCTGTATAGGCAGGGGGGCCACTGTGAGCACCATCTCGAACATCAAAACTAGCTCCATGTAGAGGACAGTTAACTTGAAAACCTGAGAGTCTTCCTTCACTTAGCGGCGTGTCAGCGTGACTACAGTTGTCTTCAATGGCGTATAGCTTTCCATCCACGCGACAAACAAGTATTTCTAAGTCACCTACCTCACAAGTGGTCAACTCTCCATTGTCTAAATCAGAGAAATTGCCAAGATCATGTTCGTCTGATTGGTTCACTTCTGATGCCTTACTTTGGTATTACTTATCAAAATTTGATGATAAATAACGGTCAATATTTTCATGAAAGAAACGTATCCGTCTTTCTTGATAAGGCATATATTCACCTTTATAGCCTCTTGAGTTTAAACCTTGTTGCTGAGAAGACCAGATTGCAACATCCTGATCAATTCCGTGGCCGCAAGAAATCTCCCCAATTTTTCCTATTTCATGCTCGACCTGTTGATCCACAGAAACCCAGTCGCTCATGGAGTTCGAGTAGTATTCTTTTGCTCCTTCTGGAAATTTGGTTAAGTACCACATGTTAAAAAAACATTTTTTTGGGTTGTCAGGGTGAGGGTATGCCATCAAGAAAATACAACCGTCAGGTTTCATACTGAACGAAACGTTTGGAAATACTGTGTAATGGTAATGATCGGTTAGTTGCTCGTCGGAATATAAAGAGAAGTCGTAACCTTTCTCAGCACCGACTTTACGTTTGTGTTTCTGCAGGGCTACACGAAGAGCGCTTAAGTCATCTTTAAATGGCAAAGGATCAAATTCCCAGAAAGTAAAGTCCTCTTTTAATCCTTGAAAAGTTTTTTCATACGAACCTTTGTATTGAGGTCCTGGGCCTCCGCCAGGCATCAGCATTCTGCAGTGCCCCGTAGGATACATATCGAATTGACATCCCGAATAGTGTTCGTTCATAACGGTCACAGTTTGTGGGTGGACAAAAGGAAGATGGTAACTTTCGTTGAAATTGTCCTGAACTACCTTCCAATTAAAGTCACCTTCCAAAGTTACCCAGTGAGTACGTTTCATTTGTTCCATTTGGTAACAATCCAGATGTTCTGAAATTGGACTTAGATAATCAACCAAATCTTTACATTCTGGATCCATGTTTATCCAAATGAAGCCACCCCAAGTATCACAAGGGATTTCTACTAGATTTCTTTTTCCGCATGGGTTCCCTTGAGGAAAATCTTCTTCGCAATGAACCCACATTAGAGTTCCGTCATTATCGAAACGCCACCCGTGGTATGCACAAGTAAAATCTCCGCCATTTAAAGAGCCAGTTTCAGCTGAAACTAAAAGGTTTCCTCTGTGTTGACAAACGTTATAAAAAGCATGGATTTCGTTGTCTGAGCCCATAGAGCAAAGAATCGATTCAGAACCTATAGATACGGTTATGTAGTCTCCGAGGTGGCAGAGCTGGTCAACCCGACCTGCGACAAGCCAAACTTTGGTCCACATTTGTTCCCACTCAAGTGTCGCGAAATCAGTCGAGTTGTAACGAAATCCGTCGATAGGCCCTTGACCTAGCTCAGGTTCAGCGGCTTTTTCTCTAGAAATACCAACTTGGGGTTTATTTGTGTCGATATCGGTCATTGAAATTTCACCTTCTACCTCTCATGTTAGACAATGAAATAGTGATTGCTTTATGTTGAACTTTCAGAGACTCTAATAAGTCAGTTAAAGTGCAATTGAAATGGTGATTTTGACCATTGCGGGAGTTTAAATGAGCGAAATTCAAGAGCTTTTTGATCATCAAGAAATTACGGATGTTATGCATTCGTATTGCAGATTTGTTGATTTGAATCTTCCGGAAAAGCAGGTTGAGTGTTTTACGATTGGTGCAATTGTCGATTACTACGGAGGGGTTGAATTAGTAGGTAGAGATGCAATTTTAGAGATGCTTAAAAAAGCTTTAACTCGATTTACAGCAACTTGTCATACCCTTTCAAACATTGAAATCAATTTTGAAGATTCTGATACAGCTAATTCGGTTTCGTATGTGCAGGCGTGGCATAGAAAACCTTCAGGTCCTGAAGATGATTATGAAGTCCGAGGTCAATATCATGATCGTTGGTCAAAAACAGAAGAAGGCTGGCGGATTTCTTATAGAAAATTTTTGACAATGGCAGCCACGCCCCCCAGGCCAGATGCGCCTGGTATAGGACGAATTAAGTAATATTTACTGCCATCGTGTTGAGAAGATTTCAACACGGCAAACACCACTTAAACTTGATATATGAATGATCGAGAGTGGGGATTTAAAACAAGGGCTATACATGCGGGTGGTGGTCCAGATGCCTCAACGGGGGCACGTAACGTTCCTATTTATCAAACCACTAGTTTTGTATTTGAAGACACTAGAGATGCAGCTGACATGTTCGCTCTTCAAAAATTTGGATCTATCTACACTCGCATCTCAAACCCTACGATTAATGCCTTCGAGGAAAGAATGGCAAGTCTTGAAGGTGGCATTGGGTCAGTAGCAACGTCGTCTGGCATGTCGGCAGAATTTCTAACAGCTGCAGCTCTTGCGAGCTCAGGGGATAGTTTTGTCACTTCTTCAGCGATTTACGGAGGCACTCATACGATGTTCGACGTTTCGTTAGGCAGATTCGGTATTGAAGCCCGTTTCGTTGAAGGAGATGATCCAGAGTCTTTTGATGCCGTTATAGATAACACAACTAAATTTTTGTATACCGAAATTGTTGGAAATCCATCTGGTTCAATAGCAGATGTTTCTGTTTTAGCATCAGTAGCCCATTCACATGACATACCACTTGTGATAGACGCTACTTTTGCCACCCCTTATCTTTGTAGACCCATCGACTTTGGTGCTGACATAGTTTTACACTCCGCAACGAAATTCATTGGAGGTCATGGCAACTCCATAGGGGGTGTCGTAACTGAGTCAGGTCGTTTCAACTGGGGGAATGGCAGATTCCCAGAAATGACAGAACCGGTTGCAACTTATAACGGTCTTAAATATTGGGAGAATTTTGGAGAGTATGCGTTTTGTACAAAGTTACGATCTGAACAGTTACGTGACTTGGGTGCCTCTTTGGCTCCAATGAATGCTTTTTTGCTGATACAAGGTTTAGAAACCCTCCCATTCCGTATGGACGGACATGTGGCAAATGCTAAAACTGTTGCTTCATTTCTCGAAAGTCACTCAGAAGTCAGTTGGGTCAACTATGCGGGACTTGAATCCTCTCCACATCATGAACTTGCTAATAAATACATGCCTAAAGGCCCCGGAGCGATCTTTACCTTTGGAGTCAAGGGCGGTCGAGAAGCTGGAGCCAAATTTATTGATTCCCTGCAATTAATAAGTCATCTAGCCAATGTGGGAGACGTGAGAAGTCTTGTAATTCATCCCGCATCGACTACACATCAACAACTTTCAGATGAGGATCTTGCCTCCGGTGGAGTTAGCGCTGACATGGTTCGACTTTCGGTGGGATTAGAGGATGCCGATGACATTTTATGGGACCTCGATCAGGCTTTAGAGAAAGCTTCTTCTTGATGTCAGTTGAACAGCAAGAGGTTGAAGGCTGGGGTGAACCAAGTGCTAAAGAAAGGCTTGCGTTGCTCAACAGGACTGAAACCATAGCGATGGTAGGTGTATCTGCAAAAAAATCCAGGCCAAGTAATTTTGTTGCTACGTATCTTCTTAGTTCAAGCGCGGACTTTGAGATTTTTTTCGTCAATCCTGTTGAGGATGAAATACTTGGCAAACCTTGTTATAAGAGTCTTTCTGATCTTCCGGTGGTTCCGGACATGGTGGACGTTTTCAGAAAACCTGAGGATCTGCCTGAAGTCGCTAAGGAAGCTGTGGAGATTGGTGCATCTTCTCTTTGGGTTCAGTTAGGGCTATGGAGTGTTGAGGCAGCCGAAATTGCTCTAGCGGGGGGACTCGAACTTGTAATGGATAAATGCATAAAAATTGAACATGCTAGATTCCATGGAGGTTTGCATTTAGCAGGGTTTGATACTGGGGTAATTGATTCGAGAAGACGAAAAAAATAGTTTCCAGATTTTTCTATTCTTTCTCAAATCTCGAAAACAAAGCAGAAGCATATTAGGTTTGACCACTCACTTCGCTGTACTATTACTTCACTGCCTTTATATTTTAAGGTTAGGCACCAGTGCCCGAGCGGCCTAAGGGAACGGTCTGCAAAGCCGTAAAGTCGCGGGTTCAAATCCCGCCTGGTGCTCAATTAATGTAATTAGACGTCTAGTGGGTTTTATTAGCCATTTAGAGGATTGACATGTCTGAAGAAGAAGAAGGTCTTGAAGACGTAGAAGAAAGTAGTTCTTCTTTGCCTCATACACCACCATTTGGTATTAGAGCGCTTAGACCCGGTGAAGATCCAAACCTGCTCAACATGCAGGATATTGATGTCTCGACTGTCCGTGAGAGACCTGCTGGTAATTGGTTGGCTGCATTAGTTTCAGCGGCAGGTGTTGTGCTGTCTATCATAGGAACATTTCTCCCTTGGGTTTCGATAAGTGAGGATGAATATCGAAGCAATTTGATTGGCTGGGATCAAGGGGGTTCAGCTTGGATTGTTTTGGTTTTTGGATTTTTGGCTGCAGGAATTACCAGTCGATTTTTAAATGGCAGTCGAAATTTTCTGACTAATGTTTTGATGATTCTTTTTGGAACGGTGTTGTTGGTTGTGGCTGCTATTGAAATGTCTGAAGTGAGCAGTTATGAATCTATTTCGGGAATAGAAAAATCAGTGGGGATTGGTCTCCCTGTGATACTTGCTGGAGGGGTTTTCATGATTTTGCCAAGTGTGTTCGATAAGAGAACTCGGAAGTTTAGATATAAAATTTAGCTTCTTGTGTCCTCAGTTGAAGTCACTGCTACGATGCTCGCTGTTGGGGCCGTTAGCTCAGTTGGCTAGAGCACCTGCATGACGCGCAGGGGGTCGGGGGTTCAAATCCCTCACGGCCCACCAGTTTTTTAGTGTTGTTCTGGTTTTTGGTAGCCATTCTGGTAGCCAAACTAAGTTTCAAAGCCTCTACGGCATTTCCATTCTATGCCTGTCACACATCCGTATCAGAGACACCTCGTCTCTTGCGCGTACAACAACATAGTTGTTAGGCATGTATAACTTCGTTAGGTCGACGGATTGGTCCCTAAACGAGCATGTAGCCGTATCTGATAGGCGTCGCCCACCGTTAAAGGTATAGTGGGATTGATTATCAAGAGAATCTGAGGGGTCTGGCCCTTTGACGATTCGCCAGCCGACCGCTTTGCGGCACGGTGGCAATGCCAGAAACGATAAGGGGAAAAATGCCATGAAAGAATTGTTAGAGGAACAAGGTTATTTGCTTGCTGATGGGGCAATGGGGACACTGCTTTTTGACTGTGGATTAGAAGCAGGGATGGCTCCAGAAGCATTGAACTTACATAATAAAGAAATGGTTTACAAAGTTCATGAAGCATATATAACTGCTGGTTCAGATGTAATTTTGACAAACACCTTTGGGGGTAATGAGTTCCGACTTACTTTGCATGAATTGGGCGATGTTGTAACGGATGTGAATAGGGCAGCGGTAGAGATAGCTAGACAAGCTGTGGATGCTCAGAATAGGAAGATTTTTATTGCAGGGTCAATGGGACCAACAGGTGGATTGTTAGAACCATTAGGGATTTTAACTCTAGAGGATGTTAAAGATGCTTATAAAACACAAGCAGTGGGTTTAGTAGATGGTGGAGTAGATATTTTATGGCTAGAAACTTTCAGTGACCTTAATGAAGTGGAAGCAGCGATAACGGGGATAAGAGCAGTTACAGATTTGCCTATCATTGTAACGATGAGTTATGACACAGCGGGTCACACAATGATGGGAGTAAGTGGAACTTCACAAGCTGCCTTAAGCAATTCCTATGATTTGTTTGGAATCGGAGCTAATTGCGGAGCGACTCTGGAAGATGCAAGAAATGCGATAAAGGACATGCGGACTGTTTGTAAAAATAGTGTTATTGTTTTTAAGCCGAACGCGGGGATTCCTGAATGGCATGGTGATGACCTTGTTTATAACGGCACACCTGAAATTATGGCAGAACAAGCGGCTGAAGTTATAAAAGAAGGCTTAACAATCATAGGTGCATGTTGTGGAAGCACACCTGAGCATATTGCTTTTATGAAAAAAAGGTTAATGACTCTTTAGAACCAGTTTTTTGAACCGACAAAGCATATAGAGGTTCGTATACCTAGCAGTATCCGACGGGTGCCACCCCCACACGGGTGGGGGGTTGTGACAGACTAGAAGTGTGGATGGTTTAGATCTGAAATCAGCTACAGCGGGCGTTGTTCTTATTGTTGGCATCGTTCTACTTGCGCTGTTTAACAACTCTGATTCTGAAGTAGATGAGTTTTATCATCTTGGATGACTGAGAACCCCAGG
>PBYV01000048.1 GCA_002729765.1 Acidimicrobiaceae bacterium | reverse complement strand
TTTTCAGTTGAAGACTCTCTTCCTGCTGTTGGAGGGCAAGTGATAAATGTAAAAGGGATTTTTGGCCAGTATGAGGAAATTTTTCTACCCCTATATGGAAACCGTCAAGCAGAAAATGCTGCACTGTCATTAGCGACTGCTGAAGTCTTTCTAGAAGGCCCAATCCCAGAAGAAGTCGTTGAAAGCGCTTTTGGTGAACTGGTAATTCCAGGTCGCTTAGAAATCCTTTCGCGCCGACCCGTAATTCTAGTAGACGGAGCGCACAATAAGGATTCAGCAAACCATCTCGCAGAGACCATTAACGACGTTTTCCCAGAGAGTCGAAGAATCCTAATTCTGGGAACACTGGAACCTCATTCTCCTGAGGAAATAATTACAGAGCTTAAAACTATTTCACCTGAACTTGTAATCGTTTGTGCTGCACCTTCTCCAAGGGCAATTAACCCCAACGAATTAGAAAAAGTTGCGATGAGACTTGGATTGGAAGTGGAGAGAGCAGAGAACCCGTATGAAGCGACTTTGAAGGCGTTGAGAATAGGCGATGAAGAAGACCTCATAGTTGCTGCAGGTTCTTTTTACAATATTTCCGAAGTTCGACGCGCTGTTGAAGATTTTCAACACACAACGTCTGAAATTTGAAGAGACTGCAATTAAGTTTCTCTCCAGGTCATAGCATGTTCTCATGAGTAGAACTTTTGTAATGTGCAAACCAGATGCTGTAGAGAGAAAACTTGTCGGTGAGATAATCCGTCGTCTCGAGGAAGCGAACTTAACTATCATCGCTGCGGAATTAAGAAAATTGAATCCCGAACTTCTTTCACAGCATTATGAAGAACACGTAGGGAAACCGTTTTATGATGACCTGGTGACTTTCATGTCCAGGTCACCTGCGATGCTTATGGTCTTGGAAGGCGAAGGAGAAACATTTGCTGTTGCTCGACAGTTGATGGGGGCCACAGATCCTGCACAGGCGGAAGCAGGAACTATAAGGGGTGATCTAGGTACCGAGATGCCTGAAAACCTAATACACGGTTCAGATTCTGAAGAATCTGCGAAACGTGAGATTTCTATCTTTTTCCCAGAACTATAAATCACGCTCTGTGTGGTTACAGATGCGCTCAGAGTGGTAAAAACGTTTTACTTCGGCTAACGTCTAGTGAAAGTTATGTACTTAACTGTAAATATTGAAAACATAATTTTAATACTCTTAAAAGCCAAAAAATCAGAAAGTAAATGGCAATGAATGCTCAGATCGAACAGGTAAGCAGCAGCACCTTTTTTGGCGGCCGTGATATAGCGGTCGATTTGGGCACAGCAAACACACTTGTTTATCTACGGGGTGATGGAATCGTTTTGGATCATCCTTCTGTAGTGGCAATAGATATTCGTGACGGGACAGTTTTATCCGTAGGAGCTGACGCTAAGAGAATGATAGGTCGCACTCCAGGGCACATACAGGCAATCCGACCACTTGAAGATGGAGTAATCGCTGACTTTGATGTATGCGAAAAGATGCTCCGATATTTTATCCAGCAAGTCCATAGTCGAAGGTGGGCAAAACCGAGGATGGTTATTTGTGTCCCGTCAGGAGTTACAGGAGTTGAAAGAAGAGCTGTTCAGGAAGCGGCTGAACATGCTGGAGCAAGATCACCCGCTTACATAATTGAAGAACCTATGGCAGCAGCCATTGGAGCAGGCTTACCTATTGCTGAACCAACCGGCAGTATGGTCGTCGATATAGGCGGAGGCACCACGGAAGTAGCAATGATTTCGCTGGGAGGCATTGTTGCTAATCAATCCATACGGATAGCCGGAAACGAATTAGATGAAGCGATAATTCAGCACCTAAAACAAGAACATGGTGTAGCCGTTGGAATTAGAACGGCAGAAAATATAAAAATGAAACTTGGTTCTGCTTATCCACTTGAGAGGGAACTGGTAGCCGAAGTGAATGCAAGTGATCTATCTACAGGGTTGCCTCGAACAGTGAATTTTACAACGACTGAAATTCGCGAGGCAATGGCATTCCCTTTAATGGCGATAATTGACGCGATTAAAGTAACCCTAGATTCCACTCCACCTGAACTAGCAGCTGATGTTATGGAAAGAGGAGTAGTTCTTACAGGCGGTGGCGCTTTACTTGTTGGACTTGTCGAGAGACTCACCGAAGAAATAGGAATGAAGGTCCTGATAGCACCCGACCCGTTACATTCAGTGGTTTTAGGAGCTGGAAAAGCATTAGAAGAGATTGACCGTTTCGGAACCATTTTCTTCGGTAGTAATCAGGAGTAACAACCGTGCCCAACAGGTCAAGTGACAGGCCGAGGGTTGTTTTGCTCGTGTTAATGGCGGCAGCTTTAACGCTGCTAACTGCTCAGTTTAGAGATTTTCTTCCGGTAGACGATTTCCAACAAGGTTTTCGCGACGTCATCAGCCCATTTCGCAAAGTTGTTGATAAAGCAACTGACCCATTCCAAACAGTCTGGAATGGAATTTTCAATTACGAAGAAGTAAGTGATGAAAATGAACGCTTGCAGGTGGAAATAGCGCGAATGAGAGGAGAAGAACTAAGGGAAGAAGCCGATCGCGAACTCCTTGAAAGATTGTTAGGGGAAGTGGATATAGATTACTTAGAGTTGGAAACTGTGGTGGCTCGGATAATTGGAGTGCCAGGTGGAAATTATAACAGTCATGTTGTTGAGATAAATAAAGGCACGGATGATGGACTTGAAGAGGGTGCTGGTGTAATAACAAAAGCTGGAATCGTGGGTTACCTGTATGAAGTTGACCGTTCAACTTCTCTAGTGAGACTTGCAACTCATCCAGATTTCAGAGTCGGAGTCCGACTAATCAATTCTCAAGACGAAGGATTGGCACATGGAAATGGCTCAGTTGGTGTTTTGATACTTGATGCAGGAATAAATATCGATGCTGAAGTTTCAATCGGTGAAGTTGTGGTGACGTCAGGTGGAAGAAGTATTTTTCCTCAAGACATTCCCGTCGGAAGGGTCAACGACCCAGACAAAGAAGCTGACTATGGGCGTTCGATAGAAATCGATTTATCAGCATCGTTAGAAAACCTCAGTTTCCTAAATGTGATTTTGGAAACAAGAGAGAAACAAAGCAAGTGAATACATGGTTAAGAGTTTTGACTCTTCTTGTCGCCGCAGCAATTCTTCAGTCTTCAATTTTTACTGAACTGCGTATTGATGGCATGGGGGTAGAACTTCTTTTATTGATTTCTATATTGTCTGGTTATCACGGGGGTCCTATTCGTGGGGCTCATGTTTCTTTTTGGACTGGTTTAGTCAATGATTGTGTAGTTGCATCTCCTTTAGGGATACATGCTCTTATTTATCCGGTAATTGCTGTAGCAGTAAGCAATTTAGAAGAGAGATTCATAAATGAGAAACGAATTATCCGAGCTTTTGGAGTTGCTCTGGCCGTTGCTACGGGTGTCCTTTTAACTGCAGCTGTAGGACATATTTTTGGAGAGAAGACGTTTAATACAAACTCCTTGCCGGAAACAGCAATTATTGCCGGGGTTATGACAACCTTTTTTTCCAAACCATTTAGCCGAATTGTAAATTGGACAGTGTCGAGTGGCATGCCACAGGACGTTGAAACCCATCTTGCAGGGAGTTCTCGTTGAGAGAGGAAATAATTCGCTACCGAATGAGAGTATTAGCGGTAGTAGCTTTGTCGATGTTTCTTGCATTAACTGCAAGACTTTGGTATTTGCAGGCTTTGAAATCAGATGAAGCTAAAGACGTTGCTACAACAAATATCACCCGAGTCATAAATATTGAAGCTCCGAGAGGGCAGATTTACGACTCTTCTGGAAAATTGCTCGTTGGTAACAGGATTGTCGCATCTGTGACTCTTAATCCTAAAGAAATTGAGGAGTCGGAAATGGACCCTCAGGAACTTTATGAAATGTTGACTGAAATAGCGATTGAAGTAAACCGTTCCGGAAAACTAATAAAAGTTGCAGACATCGAAGCAATCCTCGAGGATTCTTCCTATGGCCCATACGATGACATTCCAATTGCTGTAGATGTACCTGAAGATTTACTCGTTTATTTTGGAGAGAGACCTAATCGTTATCCCGGGGTAAAAGTAGCCGACCGTTCTGTCCGTTCTTATCTCTATGGGTCACTGGCCAGCCACGTTCTCGGTTGGGTGGGTCCAGTTAATAATTCTGAGCTCTCAATCAGAAAAACGGTAGAAGGGAAAGAGTATTCCCTAAGAGATCAGATAGGTAAGTCTGGGATTGAGTTGATGTTTGAAGATGACCTTAGAGGTCAGAACGGAAGAAAGGTGGTTGAGGTTGATAGGAGGGGAAGAGTGATACGAGAAAGAGTAGATCTTTTTCAACCTCCAATAGCAGGAAACGACGTTTATTTGACAATAGATATAGATCTACAGAGTCTCCTTGAAAGTGAGCTTGAAAGGAGTATTTATCTAGCTCGAGAGAAAACTCCCGAAATTTCAGAAGACAATAAAGAACCCCTACCATTTATAGCCCCAGGCGGTTCGAGTGTGATCATGTCTCCAAAGAGCGGAGACATTAAAGCTATGGCCTCTTTTCCTACCTACGACCCCAATGAGTCAATCGGAGGTTATTCTTTGTCTCGCTGGGCAGAATTAAATGATCCAGTAAATGATTTACCAATGTTTAACAGAGCTATTCAAGGTGAGTATGCGCCCGGTTCGACTTTTAAAGTTTTTACAGCTCATGCCGCATGGCACGCTGATGTCTTTGGGACCGGAAGGGTAAAAGAAGCTGATGAACCTATAGATGATCCGGGTGAATATTTTTTACAAAGTTGTCGTGCCGATGCGGCAGATTTGGAGACAGCAGGCGGGTGTGTTTTCAGAAATGCTGGAAGTAAACCTTATGAAAATGTTGATTTAACTAGAAGCCTTACTGTTTCAAGTGACGTTTATTACTACACAATCGGAGAATCTATTTATATAAATCCAAAACACCCTGATAACGCGATCCAAGAGGCGGCAGTTTCATATGGACTCGGTATGCAGACTGGAATTCAATTGCCTTTTGAACAAGACGGATACATCCCAACTCCTCAGAAACGAAAAGAACGACACGAAGAAAATCCTGAAATTTTTCCGACCGGAAGATGGTATCCGGGAGACAATGTGAACATTTCTGTCGGTCAGGGAGATGTGCTTGTAACTCCTCTCCAACTAGCTAATGCATATGCAACATTTGCGAATGGTGGAACTAATTTTGCCCCAAATATTGTTACGTCTGTATTTGATAGAAATGGCGAAATTCTTAAAGAGTTTGGTAAAAGGGTTAAGGAAGAAATTGAAATTGATCTGGACTTCAGAAATAGAGTACTTAGAGGACTTGTTGGTGTAACAGAAGACATAGAAGGAACTGCTTATTGGGCGTTTAATTCAGTAGCTACAGATGGTGCATTTTTCCCACTAGAAAACTTCCCAACAGCCGCAAAAACCGGAACAGCTGAGGTTAGAGGCAAAGCTGACTCATCTGTATTTGCAGCAATTACCCCAGCTCAGGATCCAGATCATGTAATGGTAGTGATGCTAGAAGAAGCCGGATTCGGAAGTGCTGTCGCAGCACCTATGAGTGCCAGAGTTTTACAAAAGGTGGTAGAAGACAGGGTTCCAGAAGCACTAACAACCGAAAATCGTTATGCAGTTTCGGCTTCATTGCCACTATGCATCGACTGGTATATTTGGCGCGAAAGTGACTCATTGAAAAATTTAGAAAGTTTCAGTGAATCTGAAGCGGAGATTTTCGGACCTGCTTTGAGTCCAGATGGAACTGTTAGAGTTCGTGGAATCGAAATCAATTGTGATCAGGTAATTCAATCTCTCTTATCACCCACTGACCAGTTAAGTATTTCCCCGAGTATGGAGTAGATGAGATGGTTGATATCAGAACTCCAAATTTCGGAAAAAGCAAACTTTTACGTCATGTTGATTTTTCGATTCCAATACTTGCCCTACTTTTAAGTGGAGTTGGGTTGTTGATGATTTATTCAGCAACTAAAAAACCTTTTGAAATAGTAGCGAAAAGTGAAAGTTTATATGTTCAAAAGCAGGCGACTTTTCTCCTGTTAGGAGTTGCCGGGATGGTAATTGTCGCAGCAATCGGTCATAAAAGACTTCAACGACTTGCGCCTTTAGTTTATTTAGTCATACTTGGATTACTTTTTTCGGTTTTATTTTTAGGTGTTGAGAAAAAAGGAACTAAAGGTTGGTATGAGTTGGGAATTTACCAGTTTCAACCTTCGGAATACTGCAAAATTGGAATCGTAGTTGTGCTTGCATTCTTACTTAGTGGGGACGAGACAATAAGTAAGAAAAGACTAGCAGTGACACTTATTGCTGCTGCTTTACCGATTGTGGCTATCCTCGCCCAGCCTGATTTAGGGACGATTCTTGTGTATGGGGCGATCACGGCCGGGATGGTTGTAGCAGCTGGTATTCAAGGGCGTTATTTACTGATTCTGTTTCTGATTCTATTGACAGGAGTAATAGCTGTATTTGAATCGGAAACCCTTGAGGATTATCAAGTTTCAAGATTACTGGTCTTTGTTAATGATGATGAATCCACAGCTGCAAGTTACAACCTTGAACAAGCACAAATTGCAATAGGTAATGGTGGAATTACGGGAAGTGGGTTGTTTGAAGGAACACAAAACAAATCAGATCTAGTTCCTGAACAGCAAACTGATTTCATATTTACAGTGATCGCAGAAGAAACAGGATTTCTGGGAAGTATTTTTGTTTTAACCCTAGTAGGACTTTTACTCCTCAGGATTTGGAGGATTGGAAGATTAGCTGAAGATACTTTTGGTTTACTGATTTCTGTCGGAATATTTTGCATGATTCTTTTTCAAACCTTTCAGAGTGTCGGAATGTCAACTGGAATAATGCCAATTACAGGAATTCCGTTACCTCTAATTAGTTACGGTGGATCTTCTGTTGTGTCGACTTTTCTTGGGTTGGGATTAGTTGAAAGTGTTCATATGCGGCGTCACGAGAGATCAAATTAAGTCGCTTCTAATTAATCTTTAAAACAAAGCGCTACTATTAATCGTATGAGTTCGCTATGGAATGAGCTCGAACAGTTTCTAGATGATGTAGAGAAGCCTGCAAGGTACATAGGAGGAGAAGACGGGGCGATTGATCCTGAACATTCTCCGGAGAAGGCTTCGTGGCTTCTCATCTATCCAGATACATACGAGATCGGCCTACCTAATCAAGGTTTACAGATACTTTATGAAATTTTGAACGAACGCGATGATTCAGTTGCGGAACGTTCGTATGCACCTTGGGTGGATATGTCACATGAGATGAGAAAACGCAAAATTCCACTTTTCTCAGTCGACACTCATCGTGCTGCTGGAGAGTTTGACATTTTGGCCTTCAACCTTTCTGCAGAGTTGGTTTATACAAATCTGTTGGAATGCTTGGATCTGTCCGACGTTCCTCTTTACTCAAGGGATCGAAACGCAGAGCACCCTATTGTTATTGCTGGTGGTCATTGCACTTATAACCCGGAGCCTTTTGCGGACTTTATAGATATCGCTGTACTAGGAGATGGAGAAGAAGTGGTAGGTGAGATAAGCGAAATATTTTCTCATTGGAAATCGAAACCAGAAAAGGAATTGAATAGAAGCGAGTTGTTGCAGGAACTCGGAGGATTACCTGGTGTTTATGTTCCTTCACTATATGAAACCACTTTTTCGAATGGAAGACTTGTTTCCATATTGCCGAAACTAGAAAAAAATACAACAGTAATAGAGAAGAGAACAATCTCGGATTTGGGGGCTTGGCCTTATCCTAAAAATCAATTAGTCCCACTTACGGAAGTTGTACACGACCGGCTAAACGTGGAGATATTTCGCGGTTGTACAAGAGGATGTAGATTTTGTCAGGCAGGAATGATCACTCGCCCCGTGAGGGAAAGACCTCGAGAGCAAATTGTTTCGATGGTGGAAAAAGGCCTTAAAAGAACTGGATATGACGAAGTCTCCTTAACTTCCTTGAGTAGCGCGGATTTCAGTGGAATAGAAAATGTTATTTCAGAAGTTATGACTCAAGATTCATGTAGCCCTGTGTCATTATCCTTGCCGAGCCTCCGTGTGGATGCATTTACAGTCGACACTGCTTCACAAATGCAACAAGCGCGTAGAACTGGGTTGACCTTCGCTCCAGAAGCAGGGACATGGCGATTAAGGCAAGTTATTAATAAATTAATAAGTGATGATGACTTGTTTGCTGCAGTTGAATCTGCTTATTCACAAGGCTGGAGAAGAGTCAAGCTTTATTTTTTAATAGGACTTCCAACAGAAACAGATGAAGACACTCTAGGGATAATTGATCTAGCTGAGAAAACTCTTGAGGTTGGAAGAAAATATCATAAAAGTCCTTCTGTAACTGTTTCCATAGGTGGGTTTGTTCCTAAGCCCGGCACACCTTTTCAATGGTTTGGGCAAAACACTGAGCAAGAACTTTTACGAAAGATCTATCTTCTTAGAGATGCTGCTAAAAAAATTAGAGGCTTAAAACTCAAATGGCATGACAGCAGAGCAACTGTTGTGGAAGGAATATTGTCTCGTGGTGATAGACGTTTGGCGCCTGTTTTGGAAAAAGTATGGAAAGAAGGGGGTGTTTTTCAAGAGTGGAGCGAGCACTTCGATATCGATCTTTGGAAAAATGCAATGGAGGAAGAAGACTTACTAATAGAAGATTTTTCTTATAGGCACAGGGATGAAAATGAAGTTTTGCCATGGGATCATTTGTCCGCTGGCCTGCATAAGGATTTCCTCTGGCAGGATTGGCGAGATGCATTAAACAATCAAGGGCTTGAAGATTGCCGTTGGACTCCTTGTTATGACTGTGGTGCATGCACAGGCTATGGAATAGAGCATGTTGTAGCATCAGCAGTTCCACCTGCTGGTGGCAGTCAAGGGACAGGTGCTGTTTCTCAGCAAGGTAATGAAATAACGGTTTCAATTTCTCAAACTGGAACAGCAAAGGATCTGCAAGTTTCGGGAGTGAATGAATGAGGTGCCTAAGGGTCCGTTACACAAAGCGAGGAAAGATACGTTTTATCGGCCACCGCGACGTCGCACGGATATGGGAGAGAACTTTACGAAAGGCGAATATCCCTGTTCTATATTCTCAGGGTTTCTCACCCCATCCGAGAATTTCATTCGGTTTAGCTTTACCAACCGGATTTGAATCTGAGGCAGAATATGTTGACATATACCTAGGTGAAGAATTTTTTCTAAAGGATTTCGATCCGGAATCAATTCAGCAAAGTATCGATAGTGCTTTGCCGACTGGTATGGATGCTTTAAAAGTGGGAGTGGTTTCAACGTCAGAAGATTCCTTGCAGGAAGTAGTGGATGCCTGTGTTTGGGAAGTAAGAGTTTCAGGTATAAGCGTTGAAGAGTTCAAGAAGATTAGAAATGAACTATTTTCTAGTGATTCTTTAAATATTCAGCGTGAAAGAAAAGGGAAAATACAAGTCGATGATGTTAGATATCAAGTGCACTCTATGGATATCGCTGAAGAGCATGAAGATGGAGTTACAATACTTACAGAATTAGGTACTAAGCCACGTGTGCTACGACCAACAGATCTATTGAAAAGAATTAACGCAGAACTAAGAACAGTACGTGTTCTAAGAAAAGAACAATTAACTTTGCAGGGAAATCAAAGAATTGAACCATTATCAATTGAGCTTCACCCTGCCGCGCCTGCTGAGGTTTTGGCGTGACTAGAAGGGAACAAATTAATGTCGAACGAAAAGAAGAAAAAAGAAGACAAATTTTCTTCGGAAAATAAAGAAGACAACAAACCAAAAATAGGAGATAGTAGACCTGCGCCGACTTCGGAGAGTGGGAAAATTTCTTCGGGTAATAAGCAACAACAGAAAAATCAAAAGCGGGAACGCAAACGCAAAAATACAAGATCCTCGGATTCTTCTAAAAGAAAGCATGTGGAGGGAATAGGGGGGCACTCTCCAGTAGATCTAGATGAAGGGTCTCTGCGTCATCGTCGTGGAAGAGAACGACGTGGGAAACCAATAGGTCGCTATTTAATGTGTGTTAGTGCATCAGAAGGAGTAACACAAGTAGCAATATTAGAGGGAAGATCGTTAATAGAACACTATGTTTCGCATCCAGCGAATGATTGGAGCGAGATTCACGGAAATGTTTACTTAGGGAAAGTGCAAAATGTCTTGCCAGGTATGGAAGCAGCTTTTGTAGATATCGGGACACCCAAAAATGCTGTTCTCTATCGTGGGGATTTGTTGTTCGATGAGCAGGATCTTGAGCAATCATCTTCGCTTAAAATAGAAGAAGCGCTAAAAGTAAATCAGAAAATAATCGCGCAAGTAACGAAAAATCCAATTGCACATAAAGGTGCCCGTCTAAGTCAAGAGGTTTCCCTTGCGGGTAGATTTGTAGTGCTGATACCTGAAAGTAAAACTTTTGGTATTTCAAAACGTCTGTCCGACTCTGAGAGACGCAGGTTGCGTTCCATCCTCGACAGAATCAAACCAGCTGAACATGGAATTATTGTTAGAACAGCAGCAGAAGGTGTAACCGAAGAGGAAATCACCTTGGATCTATCACGATTACTTGAACAGTGGGAGAGTATTAATTCATTTGCTAAAAAAGCAAAGGTCCCTTCGCTTCTTTATCGTGAACCTGAATTAGTTTTTCGTTACATTCGAGAAGAATTAAATAAAGACTTTCGAGGTGTTCTAATTGACGACCGAGAACTTTTTGAAAAAGTTAAAAATTATGCTGAAAGTGTCGCACCAGCAATAGCAGACAGGGTTTCTTTTTACGACAGAAGTGAAGAGAAACTCACACTATTTGAAAGACATCATGTGCACGAACAACTGATGAAAAGTCTTGATAGAAAAGTTTGGCTCCCTTCTGGAGGTTCATTAATAATTGAAAGCACGGAAGCCTTAACGGTAGTTGACGTGAATACCGGTAAAAACGTAGGTTCTTCAAGTCTCGAAGAGACAGTACTAGCTAACAACCTTGAAGCAGCTGAAGAAATAGCACATCAATTAAGGTTACGAGATATAGGTGGGATCATAGTTATAGATTTCATCGATATGGAGGTAGAAAAGAATCGTGAAATAGTAGCTAATTCTCTCAGGGAAGCTTTATTGCGTGACAAAACACGAACTCAAGTATTCGATATTTCCGAATTAGGTTTAGTGGAGATGACTAGAAAACGGATAGGTGAGGGACTAATAGAGTCCTTTGCGGATGAGTGTGAGGATTGCTCAGGTCGTGGTTTTGTATTAGATGCAAAACTTGTTGCAGCTTCAGATGGAGGTAAACACCGCTAGCAATTACTCAGAGGCGGTGTTTACGGGCCTCTATTCGGCTAACATTAGTACGATGTATGCAGTAATAAGTACCGGTGGAAAACAGTACCGCGTGGAACAAGGACAGCGCCTGTTAGTAGAGCGACTCGGTGAAATAAATTCCGATGTCGAATTGAAACCAGTGATGCTCGTTGACGGGGATAGTGTTTTGGCAACACCAGAATCTTTGGGTGGCTCAAAAGTTACTGCTCGAATAATTTCAGACGCTAAAGGTCCCAAGATCAAAGCTTTTACATATAAAAATAAAAGCAACCAGCGACGCCGTTGGGGTCATAGACAAAAGCTTGCAGAAATAGAAATTACTGGAATAAAGAAAGGCTAGTTCAATGTCGAAAACCAAAGGTGGTGGGTCAACTCGAAATGGCCGGGATTCGAACGCACAAAGACTAGGAGTAAAGGTTTTTGATGGTGGGAAAGTTCAAGCAGGAAGTATTCTTATCCGTCAACGAGGAACAAAGTTTCATCCAGGACACAATGTAGGAAAAGGAGCCGATGATACTCTTTTTGCTACAGCAGACGGTGTTGTTAAGTTTGGTTTTCGCAGAGGTCGCAAGCTGATTGATGTTCAAGGCGAAGCGTCTTAGCACCTACAACTCAAAATAGATAGTTCTATATTTTGAGATTTTTGAATAGTCCGTAAGTTTTCATTACTCTCTTCTTGGAGATATAAATGTCAAGTTTTGTTGATGAGTGCGGTATTAATGTTTGCGCCGGCGATGGCGGTGCGGGAGTTGTTTCGTTCAGACGTGAAGCCCACGTTTCGCGCGGTGGTCCAGATGGAGGAGATGGCGGAGACGGCGGAAATATCTGGATTGAAGCTGACCATAACGTAGCGTCCCTCTTAGCCTTTCGAGATCATCCACATCGACGTGCTAAAAATGGCACACATGGTTCAGGTGCTAAGCGACATGGGAAATCATCGGAAGAACTAATAATCAAAGTCCCAGAGGGAACGACTATATACGAGTTAGAAGGAGATCAGGTTTTAGCTGATCTTTCACAAGATGGAGACCGGTGGTTGGCAGCACGAGGTGGAAGAGGAGGAAGAGGAAATGCACGCTTCCTGAGTAATAAAAGAAGGGCTCCAACTTTCGCAGAGCAAGGCGAAGAAGGTGAAGAAAAATGGTTACGGATGGAATTGCGCCTTCTCGCAGATGTTGCATTAGTGGGATTTCCAAACTCAGGTAAAAGTACTTTCATATCAAAAATTTCAGCAGCAAAGCCCAGAATTGCGGATTATCCATTTACAACTCTCGAACCAAATTTAGGAGTTGTTCAGACTCCCGGTGTACCGGAATTTACTGTTGCGGATATACCGGGTTTGATAGAAGGAGCAAGTCAAGGTAAAGGCTTAGGGCATCAATTTTTAAGACATATTGAAAGAGCGAGTATTTTATTGATACTTTTAGATCTCTCTCAAACTTCAGAGTTTTCACCTGAGCGGCAAAAAGAAGTACTAGAAAATGAATTAAGCTCATACCGTCCGGAATTGTTATCAAGACCACGACTTGTTGTTGGTTCTCGTTCAGACATGTCACTTGAAGATAGTAAATTTGACGGTCAAGAAATCTCCTCTATAACCGGCGTTGGGGTAAAAGAAGTTTTATATGAAATCGCTGGCTTAATAGAAGAAGTACGTTCAAATAAACCTGTTAACCCGACGCGCATTTTGCATCAGCCCGAACCTGAAGGGATAAAAGTCGAAAGAGTTGGTGACACCCAATGGGAAATCATGGACAGAGAATTGATAAGAATCGCTAATTTAAACGATCTGAGTAACCCGGATGCATTGGTCTATTTACAAGATCGCTTTAAAAATATGGGTGTAGATAGGGCATTAATCCGTGCAAAGGTAAAAAAAGGCGAAATAGTGAAGATAGGAAAACTAGAATTTGAGTATGACGATGATGAGTAAAACAGTAGTCGTTAAGGTAGGGACTTCGTCCATAACAAATGAAGACGGCGAGATCTCACAAGACTCAGTTGCGAAGATCTGCTCAGAAGTTGCTGAAATTAAAAGCTCTGGAAATGATGTTGTAATAGTAACTTCTGGAGCTATTGCTGCCGGACTTCCTTTCTTGGGTTTGACAGGTGCAAACAGACCACAAGACCCTTCAACTTTGCAGGCTATTTCTGCTATAGGTCAAGGTTCCCTTATAGGTACCTATCGTGAAGAACTATCAAAACATGGATTGCTCGCCGGACAGGTTCTGTTGGCTCCTCTAGACTTTTTCGTTCGATCTCAATACCTGCATGCACGAAATACTCTGACGAAACTTATAGATTTAGGTGTAATTCCTGTGGTCAATGAAAATGACGCAATAGCTGATGATGAAATCCGTTTCGGTGACAATGATCGTATTGCTGCGTTAGTCGCACATTTAGTTGAAGCGGATCTGTTGGTTTTGCTTACTGACACTTCAGGTTTGTTTACAGCTGATCCAAGAATGGATTCCGAAGCTTCTTTAATAGAAGAAATAATTGAGATCGATCAGGAGATGGAGATATTTGCAGGAGACAGCAGCTCGGATCGAGGAAGTGGGGGAATGGCTTCGAAATTGGCAGCTGCAAAGATAGCAAGTTGGTCAGGGGTAAGAACTGTAATCGCTGATGCTTCAAGAGCAGAGATTCTAAAAGACGCCTGTAATGAAGTAAATGGAATTGGAACTGTTGTGCACCCGCGAGACACACACTTAAACGCAAGGAAACTTTGGATTGCATTTGCTGTAGGTTCCGCAGGACAGATAATGGTGGATAACGGTGCACGTAAAGCTTTAGAAGGAAGAGCTTCTTTATTGCCAACGGGAGTGGTTAAAAGCATTGGAGATTTTGAAATCGGTGACGCTGTTGAAATAATTGATGAAAAAGCGAAAATATTTGCAAAAGGAATAGTTCGACAAAATTCAGAAGATGTTACGTCAAATGCTGGATTGAATACCTCAGAATTACCAGAAGGTGTTTCTCACGAAGTAATTCATACGGACGATTTGGTGATACTTCCTTAGAACTATCTAAAATTTTTTATAACTTCTCTTTAATCCCTCGACTAAATCTAAAGATTCTCGTACACCATTTTTGCTAGAGACGGCGATGTAGGTAAGTGTTGCGGCAGGTATACAGAGTAAACAGTTTACAAATTCATTACTGCCCGACAAGAGCCATCGAGCAATGATTGAAACGATTAACGCTGAAATTGTTGCTGGCAAAAGCTTTACAATAGGAGAGTAAGAAGAGACTCCTTGAGTTATTTCCTTATTAGTTTTTCTAGCTAAAAAGATCATTTCGACCCAAGCGGCTACTGCTGAACCAATAGCTAGTCCCACAGCCCCCAAATGAGGATTATCGGGTAAAGATCTGAGACTTTCACTCAATGGTCCCCAAGTTCCAGTAATTGATCCCGGTACCTTTTCTAAAGCTGAATTTGAAATAAAGAGCCTGTCTAGGGGGAACATCATTAGGAATCCGAGGCTTAGAGAGATTATTACTCTTAAGGTTGCGGAGAAAGCAGGAGTTTTAGTATCTCCATCCGCGTATAAAGCGCTTTGATATATGCGCGAAATGCCTACTGCAGGAATTCCAAGAGAATATGCAGCCAAGGTTGCGGCCACAACAATGCTGTCATCTCTATCAAAAGATCCCCATTGAAAAATGACACCGATAATTTGATCCCCGATTGTCACGTAGATCACTGAGGCTAAAAGCATCAAGAAAGAAGTTTGTTTTATTCCTTGATTTAAACGGGTACCGAGATGTTGATTGTCTGTAATTCTGGACATCTCAGGTAGTTCAGATGCAGCAATGCTCATTGCAAAAAGACTTATTGGAAGGATGTAGAGAACTTGTGCGGACATTAGTGCTGCGACTGCTCCAGTTACTAGCAAGGAAGCTAAAACCAGATCGAAGTAGGCTGAAATTTGGACTACGCCTCTACCCAGGATTGTCGGATTAAAGCGCTTAATTATCTCTCTTACATGTCCATTTTTCCAAGAGAATGAAAAGCGAATTTTGGTTCGTAATTTAACAACACCAAAAAATTGGAATAAAAGTTGAATGATTCCACCTAGAAATAATCCCCAAGCGGCAGCCTTAGCTGCTCTCGCTGGATCCCAGTCTTTGTTTATAGCAATGAGCAAAATCACAATCTGTGCAGCATTCCAGATGACAGGGGCAACATAAGAGAGAAAGAATTTTCTGTGACTATTTAAAACGCCGAGGCACCAAGCCGCAAGCACTAAAAAACCAATTCCAGCTGTTGTTATTTTGATCAAGTCAGCTGTTAAATCGAGTTTTTCTGAGGTGAAACCCGGAGTTAAAATTTTTGCTATTGGCCTTGCTATTAGTATTCCAACAAGAGTTAATGCACCTGTAAATGCAATTAGAAGGCTTGCAACAGCACCAGCAGCATCGCCAGCTTCTTTTTCTTTACCCTCGGAAAGTAGTTTGCTATACACAGGGATAAACGAGCTTGATAAGGATCCTTCTCCTAAAAGGTTTTGCAGAAGGTTGGGGATTCGTAAAGCTGCAGTAAATGCATCAGCTGCAGGGCCGAGACCAAGAACAGAACGAAGTAGAGATTCTCGTAACAAGCCCGCCAAACGCGAGAGTAGTATTCCAGCACCAATTCTTTTTGCTCCACTATTTCCGGAAATACCAGAAGATTCGTTAGAGGATTCCAATTCTCTTTACCTCTTTTCTAATAGAAGGTTAGTCGCGGGTTTATTAGAGTGTGATTAGGCAAAGTATTTTATAAAAATAACTATTTCCTAGTAGTTATATTTTTCCTTGAGGATGAGGCTTTGTTGAAAGATACGCTCATCCAAGTGGATTACAGATTTGAAGATGTAACTGGTGTTCGTTCAGGTTTAAGCGATGTTAGTTATTTAGCAGATGATGGAATTGCAGGAATCGTTTATTTAGCTGATCGTCTTGCGAAACCTGTCTTAATTGAAGGGCCAGCAGGAACAGGAAAAACCCAGCTTGCTAAAAGTGTCGCAGAAATGAGTGGAGCGCGTTTGATTCGCTTGCAATGCTATGAGGGTCTTGACGAATCAAAAGCTCTCTATGAATGGAATTATAAAAAACAACTTCTACGCATCCAAGCTGAAAATGAAACTCGAGACTGGAACGAAATAGAAGACGATCTTTTCTCAGAAGATTTTCTGCTAAGCCGTCCACTCTTAGAAGCAATCCGTGCTGAGGACCCCGTTGTACTTTTAATTGACGAAGTTGATCGTGTGGAAATTGAAACTGAGGCTCTATTACTAGAAATACTTTCTGAGTATCAAGTGTCGATACCAGAATTGGGAACTGTTGAAGGCAACCAAGTGCCTTTGGTTTTTTTAACTTCTAACGGAACACGTGAACTCTCTGAAGCTTTAAAAAGGAGATGCTTGTACCTTTACATCGATTATCCAGACTTAGAAAGAGAACGTGAGATAATCAACGCAAAAATTCCCGGAATGGATGAAAATCTTGCTGACCAAATAGCTCGTATAGTGCGTTCAATAAGACAGCTTGATTTGAAAAAACATCCCTCTGTGTCAGAAACTCTCGACTGGGCAAAAACACTTCTCTTGCTCGGAATTGAGAAAATTGATGCAGACGTTGCTACAGAAACTGTAAATGTTTTATTGAAATACAGGTCAGACATAGAAAAAGCGATCAAAGAATTTGCTGACAATCCGGATTCGATAGAAGAAACAGAAGAAGAGGGTGCAGCCTAAGCTGCAGATGACGGTTAACAATGTCATCAACTAGCGAGTTGAATGGATCAACGTCCTTAGAAGGTGAAGAATCCCCACTTCTGGACTTATTAAATGGATTTATAGTCGAACTCCGCTTAGCTGGACTCCCAGTTAGTCTGACAGAGAGCCTCGATGCAATGGAGGCGGTTAGTCACATACCAATTGAAGATCGCGATGCATTCAAATATGCACTAGGTGCGACTCTCGTAAAGAATTATTCACACTGGAAATCTTTCGAGATTGTCTTCGAAGTCTATTTTTCAATTCGCGGTTCCGAATATGAGATACAAGAAAATGAATTAGAAAACTTAACAGAAGATGAACTGAGCGAAGCTCAACATCAGCAAGGAGAAGCGCCATCTGGAGGGGGAGCTATGTCAGGTCTTTCTCCAGAAGAACTGCAGGAAATGCTTTTCCGTGCATTGTTGAACGGTGATCAAGCCTTGTTGAGACTTCTGGCGCGTCAATCAGTAATTAGATATGCAGGAATGGAACCCGGAAGACCCGTTGGTGGAACCTACTATCTTTATCGAACCTTAAGAAACCTTGACCTTGATTCCATGCTGGACCGTTTGATGAATGAAAGTAGAGAACAAGCTTTAAACGAGCTCACTCAACTTGAAGAAAGACTTGAGCAAGACGAGTATAAAAACCGAATTGACGAACTCAAGAAACAGATCGAATCAGAGATTAGGCGAAGTTTAGTAGCAGATCGTGGTGTTGAAGCTATGGCGCGAACTCTGAGAAAACCACTTCCAGAAGATGTAGATTTCATGCACGCTTCTAGGGAAGAAATGGCTAATTTAAGACGTTCCTTATACCCGCTGACAAGAAAACTTGCCGCACGTCTTGCAAGACGAAGAAAATATGGAAGACGAGGACCTTTAGATTTTCGTAAAACTATTAGACACTCCTTGAGCTACGGAGGGGTTCCAGCAGAACCCAAATTCAAATATCCTCGACCCTCTAAACCAGAAATAATGGTAGTGGCAGACATTTCTGGTTCTGTTGCGGCTTTCGCTCGATTCACCCTCCATTTGCTTTATGCAATCTCAAGTCAATTTTCAAAAGTACGTTCTTTTGTTTTCATAGATGGACTAGATGAAGTGACGCGTTTCTTAGAAGGTGTTGAAGATATAGGAGAGGCTGTTCATCGGGTGAATACAGAAGCAGATGTCGTATGGGTTGATGGTCATTCCGATTATGGACATGCTTTTAGTGTTTTTTGGGAAAAATATGGCAAAGACATTGGCCCTAAAACAACTGTTCTCATCTTGGGAGATGCACGCAACAATTATCATGCTTCACAGTCATGGATCTTGAAAGAAGCACATCACAAAGCAAGGAAACTCTACTGGTTGAATCCCGAACCAAGAGCTTATTGGGATACAGGTGATTCAATTCTAGGTGAGTACGCAACCTATTGTGATGGTGCCTATGAAGTCAGAAATCTTCGACAGTTGGAAACCTTCATAGAAAAGTTGGTCTAGAGAAAATTAAATCTGACTATTGTGCAACAATTCGGCAATTCGAAAAGCGATGTCGATACTCTGAGTTCCATTTAGCCTTGGGTCACACATTGTTTCGTATCGTTTTGAAAGGTCACCAGCATCCAGTTGAGCACCTCCACCTAAACATTCGGTCACGTCATCTCCGGTCAGTTCTAGATGGACACCTCCCGGGTATGTTCCGACTTTATTATGCGCTTCGAAGAAACCAGTTATTTCTTTAAGGATGTCATCGAAGTCTCTAGTTTTGTGACCGTTTTCAGTAGAAAAGGTATTTCCGTGCATAGGGTCACAAACCCAAACAACAGGATGTCCAGATGCCTTCACAGCTTCAAGAATAGGGGGCAGTTTTTCTGAAACAGTTTCAGAGCCCATTCTTGAAATTAAAGTAAGTCTGCCGGGAACTTTGTCAGGGTTTAAAGTCTCACAAAGGGTTAAAACATCCTTGGGGTCTGCGTCAGGTCCTAATTTGCATCCAATTGGATTGTTAACTCCTCTCAAGAATTCGACATGGGCACTATCCAGGTTTCTAGTTCGTTCTCCTATCCAGAGCATATGCGCCGAGCAGTCGTACCATTCTCCCGTAAGTGAATCCTGTCTAGTTAAAGCTTCTTCGTAACCGAGAATAAGAGCCTCGTGACTGGTGTGAAAGTCGACTTCGCTTAGTTCAGACAACTTGTCTCCATCGATTCCACAAGCTTGCATGAATGAGACGGCACGGTCTATTTCATCTGCGAGTATTTCGTAGCGTTGACCAGCAGGGCTTGCGGCAACAAATTCACGGTTCCACTGATGAACTCTAGACAGGGCAGCAAAACCCCCTTTGGTAAATGCTCTTAAAAGGTTAAGTGTCGCAGCGGCTCGGTTGTAGGCAGTTAATAGGCGTTTAGGATTGGCTGCACGTGAATCTTCATTGAAATTTATGTCATTTACCATGTGTCCGCGAAAGGAAGGCAGTTCTAGGCCGTCCACAGTTTCTGTATCGCTGGATCTAGGTTTCGCAAATTGTCCGGCAATACGACCCACTTTCACAACGGGTACACCTGTGTAATAAGTAAGAATTACTGCCATTTGCAAGATAACGCGAAGTCTGTCTCTAATTGAGTCTGCAGAGGTATCAAAAGATTCCGCACAGTCGCCTGCTTGCAGCAGGAATGCTTCCCCTAGGGAGACTGCTGCTAGCTGCTGAGTGAGATTCCTTGCTTCACCCGCAAACACTAAAGGTGGTAATTCGGAAAGTTCATCTAATACTTTTTGCAGTGAATCATTGTCAGGCCATACCGGCTGTTGACTAGCTTCAAATTTTTTCCAGGAATCTGGTTTCCATTCCAGACCCTTGTTACCCTTCGGACTTTTACTCATATATAGAGTTTACGAAATAAACGAAGAATAAAAAAACGAATTATTTAATTACGTTTTTAAGCTACGCTTATGCTCTCACCGGCACGGTCTCGAACAGTATTTACAGCCCTTTTAACCAAACGGCGAGCTGCTTCTGCTGTAACGCCAAGTTCTTCCCCAACTTCTCTGTAGCTTCGTTTTCTGCCATCAACAAGTCCAAATCGTTGTTCAACTGCGTATCGAGCTCTTTTGTCTAACACATCTAAAAGTCGAGTCGCCATTTCGCTCTCAGAGCGGTCCATTACTTCCTGTTCGGGTCCTGGGTTGGCATCCGGAAGTAAATCTACCAATTCGTTGCTGTCATCATCCCCGATCGTTCTATCGAGAGAAGTAGGGGTAGTCAAACGATGGAGTCTGGCGTGTTCCTCATCTAGTTCATCTCCATTACCAGATACAGCTCTCAGTGCTGCACGTAAACTAGCGGAGCGATCACCGGGGAGCCTCACGAGGCTCGCTTTCTGGTCTAAAGCTCTGCCGATGGCTTGCCTGATCCAGAAAGTTGCATATGTAGAAAATTTAAAACCTTTTCTCCAGTCAAATTTATCCACAGCATGTTCAAGCCCTAAGTTCCCTTCTTGTATTAGATCAAGAAGTTCCATACCTGGAGGTAATGGATAACGTCTGGCCACACTGACTACGAGTCGAAGGTTTGATCTAATGAATCTATCTTTTGCCTGTTCTGCGGCTCGAATCGCTCTAACAATATCGCGACCGGTTTCTCCTGCCTCTTTACGAGCACGAGCTTCGGTTCCTGCTTCTATTGTTTGGGAAAGTTGTCTTTCTTCTTGTGCATTAAGAAGTGGAACCATTCCAATTTCGTTTAAATACTGTCCTACTGAATCACTCATTTTTTCTCTTTT
>PBYV01000047.1 GCA_002729765.1 Acidimicrobiaceae bacterium | reverse complement strand
CAAAAGAAAACTCCGAAATTTAAAGTTCGGGCGTATACGAGATGTGGACGGTGCGGTAGAAATCGGTCTGTTTACAGAGACTTTGGGCTTTGTCGTATATGTCTACGTGAAATGGCTTTATCAGGTGAAATACCTGGTTTGACCAAATCGAGTTGGTGAGAGGAGGGCAATATGACAATGACAGATCCAGTAGCAGACATGCTTACTCGTATACGTAATGCGAATCAAGCAATGCATGAAGGAGTTGCTATGCCTTCATCAAAACAAAAAATTGCTCTTGCTGATTTATTAAAAGAAGAGGGTTATATTACCGATTTTGATGTAAGCAATTCAGAGAAGACAATAGGTAATGTTCTCTCCATAACAATGAAGTACACAGATTCACGTGAACGTGTAATCAGTGGAATAAAGAGAGTTTCGAAACCAGGATTAAGGGTTTATACCAAGTCCGATAAAATTCCTCGTGTGCTTGGAGGTTTAGGTGTAGCTGTAGTGAGTACAAGTAAGGGACTCATGAGTGATAGAGAGGCTCGCCGTCGACGTATGGGTGGCGAAATTCTCTGTTATGTCTGGTAAGGAGGGAAAACATGTCGAGAATCGGAAAAGAACCAATTTCTATCCCATCTGATGTACAGGTTTCTATCGAAGGTAAAAGTGTAGAAGTAACTGGTCCAAAAGGATCTTTAGATTTAGATTTACCAGGTGAAATAGATGCTCGTCAGGAAGATGACGTGGTTTTAGTTGAGAGACCTAATGATGAGCGAAAAAACAAGGCTTTGCATGGACTTACTAGATCTTTAATAAACAATATGGTTATAGGAGTTTCTGAGGGTTTCAAGAAAGAACTTGAAATAGTAGGAGTTGGTTACAGAGCTGCAATAAGCGGTGATGGTCTTGAATTGCAGCTTGGTTTTAGTCATCCTGTTAAAGTCAAGGCACCAGATGGTATTACTTTTGATGTACCGGAACCTACCCAAATAATTGTTTCAGGGATCAATAAAGAGGTAGTTGGCCAGGTTGCTGCTGATATTAGAAGTTATCGCAAGCCTGAACCATACAAAGGAAAAGGTATTAGATATGCGGGAGAGCATGTAGCCCGTAAAGCTGGAAAGGCGGCGAAGTGAGCATTAAATCTGATAGACGTGCTGGTCGTCATCGTCGTCATAGACGGATACGTAAATCAGTTTTTGGGACGCAAAGTCGCCCAAGACTAGTTGTATTTAGATCGAGCAAGCACATATCTGCGCAATTAATAAATGATGAAATCGGTGAGACATTAGTTTCTGCATCTACCCAGCAAGATGGTATTGCAAACGGGGTTCGAGGTATTGATGCGGCTGTAGATGTTGGCCGCCAAATCGCAAGCCGAGCTAATGAAGCGGGTTTCCAAAAGGTAGTTTTTGATCGAAGTGGATATAGGTATCACGGACGTGTGGCTGCTCTTGCGGATGCAGCTAGAAAAGAAGGATTGGAGTTCTGATGAATGTTGAAACATCAGCCGAGATGATTCCTCTTAGGGAATCACGAGTAGTTCATATTAATCGTGTTGCCAAAGTTGTGAAGGGCGGCAGACGCTTTTCTTTCACAGCACTTGTGGTGATCGGAGATGGTGCAGGTCGAGTTGGCCTTGGTTACGGAAAAGCAAAAGAGGTACCTTTAGCAATTCAAAAAGGCACTGAAGAGGCAAAACGAAATGTTTTTTCTGTCCCTATGGCAGGAAGCACAATTATTCACACGATTGAGGGTGTGATGGGAGCAGGGCGTGTTTTGATGCAGCCTGCAGCTCCAGGTACTGGAGTTATAGCAGGAGGAGCAGCGCGTGCTGTTCTAGAGGAAGCTGGGATACAAGACGTTTTGTGTAAATCTTTAGGTTCCGCTAATCATATAAATGTGGCGAGGGCTACTATCGCAGGTCTTAAAGGTTTGCGACGACCTGATGAAATTGCAGCAATGAGAGGAATTCCTGCTGAGGATTTTGTGCCTAAAGCTCTTTTAGAGGCATATCAAAGAGCTGAAGCAGGGATAGGAAAACCTGACCCTTCAGCATCAGATTCGTTGGAGAATGATAATGAATAGTGATTCTGGTTTACAACTACGAGTAAGACAAACTAGGTCTTCTATTGGAACTAAACCCAAACAAAGAGGCACTCTCAGGGCTTTAGGTTTAGGTCGCATAGGAAGAGTTAATACCCTTCCTGATAGGCCTGAAATAAGGGGAATGTTGGCTCGAGTACCTCATTTGGTGGAAGTACAGGAGGTTAAATGATATGAAAGTTCATGATTTGTCCCCAGCACCCGGTTCGAAACGTCGTTCTAAAAGAGTGGCTAGAGGTATTGCTGGTAAAGGTGGTAAGACTGCAGGCCGTGGCATGAAAGGCCAAAAAGCGCGTAGCAAAGTTCGTGTAGGTTTTGAAGGCGGCCAGATGCCATTTGCTCAGAGAATTCCAAAATTAAAAGGTTTCAATAATCCTTTTAGAGTTGAATATCAAGCGGTTAACTTGGACACAATTGAAGAATCTGGACTTACGGAAATCAGTCCTGAAACTCTTTACGAACGAGGTCTAATCTCTAAGAAGTCTTTCGTTAAAGTATTAGGCAGAGGTGAAATTAAACGTGCTGTAAATGTTCATACACATGCTATTTCTGCTTCTGCTGAAGCAGCTATTACCAGTGCGGGTGGCTCTGTGAAGAAATTAGATCTACCATTCTCTATTAGGCCAGCTGCCAAAGGTAACGCTTTAACAAATCGATGATGTTTATTTATAAAAAGGAATTATTTGTGAACGGAGAAGTTCTTGCTTAAAAGCATGTTGAATATGTTCCGTGTAGGGGATTTAAGGAAGAGGATTTTATTTACTCTTCTAATGATTCTCCTTTACAGGATTGGGGCTTTTGTTCCGGCACCTGGCATTGACGTAGAACAAGTGCAACTCTTGAGAGATAGGGCGAATCAAGGTGGAGTTCTAGCCTTTTTGCAACTTTTTTCAGGAGGATCTTTAACTAGTTTTGCTGTTTTTGCTCTAGGAGTAATGCCATATATAACTGCTTCGATAATTATGCAGGTTCTTGGAGTTGTTGTACCTCGAATAGAACAATGGCAACAGCAGGGCGCGGTTGGTCAGAGAAAAATAACACAGTGGACTAGGTATATGACAGTAATAATTGCAGTCATTCAATCCACTAGTTTCGCCTTTTTGTTTAACGACAGTGGTAATTCAATTAGTGGTTCTTCTGGTGCTAATCTTCTACCCAATTTTCACATTGGAACAGTGAGTGTTGTAGTTCTTACTTTGACTGCAGGAACGGCTCTTCTTATGTGGATGGGAGAGTTAATTACACAAAAAGGCATTGGTAATGGAATGTCTTTATTGATAATGATTTCGATCATTAGTAGTTTCCCAGCTCAAGGTTCACTCATACATGCTGAAAACGGCGTGGTGGCTCTTGTAGTTGTTCTTGCTGTTTTGATTACCATTATTGCTGTAGTGGTTTTCGTTGAACAAGGTCAAAGGCGGATACCGGTTCAGTTTGCAAAACGAGTTGTTGGACGGCGCATGTACGGAGGTCAAAACACTTATATTCCTCTGAAGGTAAATCAATCAGGAGTTATACCGATAATTTTCGCATCTTCTATTCTCTATTTGCCTGTTCTTATAGCTGCAGCATTACCTTGGGATGGTTTTAGAAGTTGGGTAGACAATAATCTTGCTCAACCAGATAATGTTTTCTACTTTGGAATAACAGGTCTTTTAGTAGTTGGTTTTGCATATTTCTATACAGCTATAACTTTTGATCCAGTTCGTCAGGCGGACACAATAAGAAAACAAGGCGGTTTCGTTCCTGGTATACGCCCGGGTTATCAAACTGAAAGATATCTAGCGAAGATCTTGTCTCGAATCACTCTTCCAGGGGCTTTGTTTCTGGCAGCCGTTGCACTTGTTCCATCAATTCTTATAAACATATTTTTAGATACGACTTCAGGTGTTGGTTCGTCTTCTTCAGGTGCCAGTGGTTTTGGGTTTGTAGGTATTTCAATACTTATTGCTTCGGGAGTTGCTTTGGAGACTATGAAGCAGGTTGACTCTCAGCTTACGATGAGAAACTACGAGGGTTTCTTGAAGTAGTTCCCGCTTCAAGAAAAGAAAATGGAAAATTTGCGTTTAGTAATTCTCGGTCGACAAGGTTCTGGGAAAGGAACTCAATGTATGAGGCTAAGCGAGTCGTATGGAACCATTCACATCTCAACAGGAGACATATTGCGTGCAGCTGTTGAGACACAGACTGAGTTGGGTAAAAAGGCAAAGCTAATAATGGATGCGGGCGATCTTGTGCCTGACGAAATTATAAACGGGATTGTTGCTGAACGTATTGAAATGAAAGACGTGCTAGAAAACGGTTTTATTTTGGATGGATATCCGAGAACGTCAGCTCAGGCTCAGGCTTTAGAGGGAGAGTTGCTTTCAAAAGGATTGAGTTTAGATCTTGCAATAAATCTAGAAGTTCCTGTTGATGAAGTGACTCAACGAATGTTGGATAGATCCCGTGCAGATGACACTGAGGAAGCAATAACCCGACGTCTTGAAATCTACGAAAATGAGACAGCTCCTCTTTTAAAATGGTTTGAAGAGCGGAACAATTTGGTGGTTGTCGACGGATTAGGAACTGAAGATAAGGTTTTTTCCCGCTTGCAGAACGTTGTTAATGGGGTAATTAATGGAAAATGAATTAAATACAGTACCTCTTAGGGGTTGGACGCTTCTTAGCTCTCGGGTAGCGTTACTAGTCGGCTCTTTACTGTGTTGTCTAGTCTTTAGAGTTGTTTGAGTTTTGGTTAATAAGTGATAGTGATTTGGGAGTGTAGTTCTGACGAAATCTAAAGAAGATGCAATTGTAATGGAGGGAACGGTTCTTGAACCGTTACCGAATGCGATGTTCCGAGTTGAACTGGAAGAAAATGGTCATAATGTTTTGGCTCATATTTCAGGGAAAATGAGGATGCATTACATCCGTATACTTCCCGGTGACCGAGTCCAGGTTGAATTAACTCCTTACGATTTAACCAGAGGACGAATTACCTACAGATACAAGTAAGTAGAGATTATGAAAGTAAGAACAAGTGTTAAGAAAATGTGTGAGAAATGTCGTGTTATTAGACGTCATGGTCGTGTTCGGGTGATTTGTACCAATCCGCGTCATAAGCAGAGACAGGGTTAGGAGAAAATCTATGGCTCGTATTTCAGGTGTTGATATCCCAAGAGAGAAGCGTGTTGTGGTTTCTCTCACTTATCTGCATGGCATAGGTCGGACTGTTGCAGAAAATATTTGTGAAGCTGCAGGAGTTGACTTTTCAACTCGAGTAAAAGATCTTAATGACGATGAAGTGGTGAGAATTCGTGCTTTTATTGATGAGCAACTCACGGTAGAAGGTGATCTTCGTCGTGAAGTATCTCAGAATATAAAGAGAAAAATGGATATCGGTTGTTATGAAGGCATCCGCCATCGAAAGGGATTACCAGTCAGAGGGCAACGGACCCACACGAATGCACGAACCCGTAAAGGTCCTAGAAAAATAATTGCGAATAAGAAAAAGGTAATGAAGTAATGGCTACTTCAAGCTCTCGTCGGAGAGAACGTAAGAATGTGCCTCATGGAGTTGCACATATAAAGAGTTCATTTAATAACACGATTGTCACTTTTACAGACAGAGCTGGGAATACTCTTGCTTGGGCATCATCAGGAAATGTCGGATTTAAAGGTTCGCGAAAATCAACACCCTTCGCTGCACAGATGGCAGCAGAACAGGCAGCTCTTAAAGCAATTGAGCATGGTGTTAGAAAAGTAGATGTTGTTGTGAAGGGTCCTGGTTCTGGACGGGAGACAGCTATAAGAACTATTCAGAATACTGGAATAGAGGTAACAGGTATTAAGGATGTAACGCCTGTTCCTCATAATGGGTGTAGACCTCCTAAGCGAAGGAGAGTCTGATGTCTAGGTATACAGGTCCAAAAGCTCGAATTTCGCGACGCTTGGGTACAAATATTTTTGGAACAAAAAGTGAAGTAGTTGCTCTTGATAAAAGGCCATATCCACCGGGTGAACATGGTAGATCGAGACGACGGGGTAATCCTTCAGAGTATTTACTTCAATTGCAAGAAAAGCAAAAAGCGAGATTCTCTTATGGTCTCTCAGAGAAGCAATTCCGTAAGGTTTATGAAGAAGCCAGTCGACGCGAAGGCGTTACAGGCGAAAATATGCTCAAATTTCTAGAATTACGTTTGGACAATGCCGTTTATCGAGCAGGGATCGCTGCAACTAGACCACAAGCAAGACAATTAGTAAACCATGGTCATTTTGATGTAAATGGTAAGAGGGTTGATATACCTAGTTACCGTCTTCGGAAGGGAGACATAGTTAGTCTTCGCCCTAAGGCGAGCAAAATGGTTTTAATCCAATGGAATGTGGATGTTCTTGACAGGCAAGCGCCTGCTTGGCTTCAAGTCGCCGATAGTAGTCATGAATTTACTGTCATAGATTTACCATTACGTGACCAGATAGATATTCCGGTACGTGAACAGCTCATTGTTGAGCTTTATAGCAAGTAGAGTTTTTGGGTTTAAACCCAAAGAAAAGTAAAGATAGGGAGAGAAAAATGCTGGTGATGCAGCGACCAAAGGTCGAAGAATTAGATTCGTCAGAACTTGGCGACAATTGTCTTCAGTTTTCTATAGGACCATTAGAGCCGGGTTTCGGACAAACATTGGGTAATTCTTTAAGAAGAACTCTTTTGTCCTCCATTCCAGGTTCGGCGGTTACTCAGATTCGTTTTGACGACGCACTTCATGAGTTTGGAACTATTGATGGTGTTGTTGAGGATGTAACAGACATTGTTTTGAATCTCAAGGATTTAGTTTTCCATTCTGAAAGTGATGAGCCGATAGAAATAAGGGTGGATGTTGTGGGGCCGCAACAAGTGACAGGTGAGTCATTTGCCACAAATTCAGAGGTAGATGTCATTAATCCCGATTTACACATAGCCACGTTGAATTCAAAAGCAAATTTAAGTTTTGAAGTAACAATAGAAAAAGGCGTTGGCTATCTATCTTCGGATCGAACAGTCGGTGATGGAGTAATTGGAATAATTCCAGTTGATGCTCTATTTTCACCTGTTCGTAGAGTTTCTTTTGAAGTAGGAAATACTCGTGTTGATCAGTCAACTGATTATGATGAGCTAATTTTGAAAATTGAGACTGATGGTTCTCTAACACCAAGAGACGCTTTAGCTTCAGCAGGGAAGACTTTAGGTTCGTTAGTAGGTTTGGTTGAAAGTCTCGCAGAAGAAGAAGTACAAGGTTTGGAACTCACAGAGGCTGAATCTCCTGAGACAAATTCACCTGATATTGATTTACAGATTGAAGAACTTGAGTTGTCTGAAAGGCCTCGTAACTGCCTAAAGAGAGCTCAAATTGATACTGTTGGACAGCTATTGGAAAAGTCTGCAGAAGATCTAATGACGATAACCAATTTCGGTCAAAAATCTTTGGATGAAATTTATGAGAAGCTGAATGCCAGAGGCTTGTCATTGCGAGTTAGGGGTTAGTAATGCCTGCTACGCCGAAGAAGGGCCGACGTTTCGGAGGTAGTTCTTCACACCAAAAATCTATGATGGCGAATTTGGTCGCTTCTCTTATAGCAGCTGAAGCTATTACGACAACTGAAGCTAAAGCTAAAGCGTTGAGACCAGTAGCTGAAAAAATGATTACCAAAGCTAAAAAAGGTGGACTTCATAATCATAGACAAGTCGTTTCATTTCTTCGTGACCGTGAAATGACAACGAAACTTTTTGATGAGATAGGACCTAGGTATCAAGACAGGGCTGGTGGTTATACACGAGTTATAAAAATTGGTCCACGTCACGGTGATAATGCTCCAATGGCTCGTATAGAACTTGTTTAATTTTCAGTATTTAAATTTAAAGCACGTGAATTATTAGTCAAATGAGAGTAAGGGCGAGAGTCGCTTATCATGGAGCAGATTTTCACGGTTTTGCAGAAAATCCCGGAGTGAGAAGCATTGCAGGGGATTTGAACAAGGCAATTTCCCTTGTAGTTGGCGAACCCATAAGTGTTACATGTGCAGGGAGAACTGATAAGGGTGTTCACGCTATTGGACAAGTGGTCAGTTTTGATGTGCCTGAAGGAATATCGTTGGAACGGTTGGCTTCGTCTGTCAATAGACAATCCAGTCCGTCGGTTTTATTTACTGACTTGCAATTTGTAGATCAAGATTTTGATGCAAGGTTTAGTGCTATCTCCCGAACGTACTCTTATCGAATTCTCAATAGCCCTGATTTAGATCCTTTTCTAGTTGATCGGGTTTGGCATATTCCTAGTCAATTGGATTTAAGTTCGATGCAGAAAGCTTCTTCACATTTAATCGGAGAACACGATTTCAGCTCTTTTTGTAAAAAACCGAAACTTAAATCAGGGGAAACCGTTTCTCTGGTTCGCAATGTTAAATACGCGACATGGAGTTCTCCGAATGAAAATGATTTATTCTTCGAAATTTCTGCATCATCTTTTTGTCATCAAATGGTCAGATCAATTGTTGGGACTCTTGTGTCAGTTGGATTAGGAAAAATATCTCATGATTATTTGCCGAAACTAATTTCTTTAGCTGATAGACAAGCGGCCGGTGAAATAGCTCCTCCACAAGGGTTAATTCTTCTTTCAGTCGAGTATTAAATGATATTTCTACTCTCACTGCAATCTTGGGTTGCTGGCCAGAGAGACGCCCCGTATCGTTATATGGCTGGGTTATGAGATTTTAGATTTCCCAAAAGTGTTATTGATTTATTTAAATATTCTACAGAGGTACTTAGTGTCTACTTATACGCCGAAAAAGGGCGACATACAGAGAGCATGGCATGTCGTAGATGCCGACGGACTTATTTTGGGACGTCTCGCGTCTGAAGTCGCGAAAATATTAAGAGGAAAACATAAACCTACTTTTACACCTCATCAGGACACAGGAGATCACGTAGTGATTGTCAATGCTGACAAGGTGGTTCTTTCGGGTTCAAAGAGAACTGATAAAGCTGTTTATAGCCACTCTGGTTATCCAGGTGGTCTGAAAACTAAAACGTACGGTGACTTGCTGGCTGACAGACCTGAAGAAGCCTTGAGGACAACGATTGGCGGAATGCTACCGAAGAATCGTCTGGGTCGTCAGATGCTAACAAAACTCAAAATTTATAGCGGTGGAGATCATCCACATGATGCTCAAAAACCACAACAATTAGAGCTCGAACATACGAGACTGCGAGGACCTAAAGAAATAAAACCAGTCGAATCAAAGACAACTGAAGTAAAAGCTTCGGACTCACAAGAAGAACCTCTAGAAGCAATTAATCCTGAAACTGAAGAAATTGAAACTTCAGGAAGTGTTTCATTGCAGGACTTAGGTTTAACGACTGCAGTAATTAATAATCTTGCAGCAGGCGGAATTACAACAATAGAAGAGCTTGTGGGTAAAACCAGCGAGGATATTTTAGGCATAGCAAAAATAGGGCCCAAAGCTGTTGAGCAGATCATTGCAGGTCTCAAAGATAATGGCTTTTCACTTAAGGAAATTTAGGAAGAGAATAAAATGACAGAACTTTTGATTCAATCGACTGGTCGACGTAAAGAGTCTGTTGCCAGAGTGCGCCTTCGTGAAGGTAATGGTCGTATTTTGATCAATGGCAGAACAGCGGATGAGTATTTTCCTTCCGAAAGTCATCGTTTGATATTTATGGAACCTTTGAGAGTTACTGGCAGCGAAGGAATTTATGATATTGATGCAACTCTTAATGGCGGAGGAATCAGCGGCCAAGCTGGAGCTTTACGCTTGGGAATTGCTCGTGCATTAGAGACATTAGAGCCAGAGAGACGTAAATCGCTTAAACAAGCTGGTCTTTTGACTAGGGATTCAAGAAAGAAAGAGTCCAAGAAGTACGGTTTGAAGAAAGCTCGAAAAGCTCCACAGTATTCGAAGCGCTAACGACAACATAGGGACTTGTTTATCCTTTACGATTAAGTAATGGCTCTAGTTTTTGGTACCGATGGGGTTCGTGGCCGCGTTGGCAGCGAAATTGATGAAGAGAAAATTGTATCTTTAGGTATAGCTGCGTCTAGACATCTGAATACAAAAAGAGTTTATTTGGGGCGTGACACTAGAGAATCTAGCTTCGTTTTGGCGGCAGCTTTAAAACAAGGGTTACAGCATGGCGGTATCGAAGTAATTTCTCTTGGAATTGCTCCAACTCCAGAAGTTGCGTATGTAGCCAAAGTGGAAAATGCAGGAGGAGCTGTTATTTCAGCTTCTCACAACTCTTGGTTTGATAATGGCGTAAAACTTTTCGGACCAGGTGGTTTGAAAATTTCTGATTCAATTCAAGACTTAATACAAATTGACTGGGACAAAGAACAAAACGAGCGGCACGTTATTGGAACCCCTGACCTAGAAGATCAGAATGATTCCCGTTGGGTCGATTCAATAATTTCTTCTGCTGAGAGGGGTTGCTTCTCAGGTTTAAAATTAGTTTTAGATTGTGCTAACGGTGCAACTGTTAATAAGGCGGCGGTTGTCTTCAAAGAACTTGGTGCCACGGTTATAGAAGTCAGTTCAAATCCGGATGGCAGGAACATTAATGATGATTGCGGGAGCAACAACCCACAAAATTTAATCAAAGAGATCCTGTCGAGTGACTCAGATATTGGTTTTGCATTTGATGGGGATGGTGATCGAGTCATTGCAGTAACGTCTGATGGTTCCATACTTGATGGTGACCACTTATTGGTGATCTGCGCTAAAGATCGATTGAAACGTGGGTTACTGAAAGATTCTTCAGTAGTTATAACACCTATGGCGAATTTAGGTATGAGAAATGTTCTTTCCGACATAGGGATACTGCTTCATGAGGTTCCTGTGGGCGACCGGAACATATTAGAAGCCTTAGAGGAAAGTGGTTGGGTTTTAGGAGGAGAGCAATCAGGTCACATAATATTTAGAGACTTATCAACAACAGGTGACGGTGTTCTAACAGCAGTTCAGACTTTATTGGCTTTAAATAGAATAGGTAAAATATTAACTAACTCAAAAACGATTTTTTCTAAAGTACCTCAAGTCTTGATAAACGTTCCTGTAGAAAGTAACGCCGAAAAGATTGTTCAAGAGATTACAGATGAAGTCAATGTCGCGTCTATGGAACTTGGAGATGGAGGACGGATTTTAGTCAGATCATCAGGCACAGAACCTTTAGTCAGAGTGATGGTTGAAACTCTGGATCCTGATTTAGCTAGCAGTATCGCTGAACATCTTTCAAATCTTGTGGTGCGAAAAGATCAACGCTTTCTTTAGCCGCGAACAACACTTGAGAAAGAGATCGTAGAATTAAAACAGACTGTTTTTAATTCTAAAATTCAATGTTTGAGAGAAGGGAGGGTATTAGATGTGCGGCATAATTGCTGTGTTGCGACGTCCTTCTAGTAGAGAGGTTCCTGAGCTAGTAGAACTTCTAGGTTTATTAGAGTCAGTTTCCAACTCTCTTTCGTTAGACGATTTAAATATGTTGAAAAAGCATGTGGAATCTTTGGATTTTGTTAACTCTCAATTGAAGGGACTGCCAGGGTTTCTAGCTTTATTCAATAATGAGAATCTTGTACCCGCAATCGAAACAAGTTTGGATCAACTTTTTGACTATTTCCAAAATCCTGAAAAGCAATTATCTTTATCCTCTGACGATGTTGAGGTTTTGAATGTTTTATCCTCAAGAATGCGTGACCTTGTATGGTCAATAAAAAAAGACCGTATCGGTTCTTACAAAAGAGTTATTGATTTAACTTCAAAAAAATTCACTCCAAGCCATCAAGGTTTTTCGGCTTTGTTGTCTTTACAACAAGCCCTTTCAGGGTTGGATCGACTGGAGGTTCGGGGTCGAGATTCTGCGGGTTTACAGATTTTAGTTTGGGACCATGATTTAGATGATGTCGAAATTCCTGAAGATCGATTAAATGACTTTTTATTCCGTTCAGGGTCAGTTAGAAAATCTTCAAATGGTTCTTTGTTGTTTGTGTATAAAACAGCTTCTGAAATTGGAGATTTGGGAGATAATACGGACTCATTAAGGGAATCAATAGTTTCAGATGTCTTATTGGCTAAAGCTCTGTCCGGTAAAAGTGTTAAAGCAAATGTGGTTGGTCACACAAGATGGGCCAGTGTTGGTTTAATTTCTGAATCAAATGCACATCCAGTGGAGTCAATTGATACAGATAGAGGAGTAGTAACCACAGTTCAAAATGGTGATATAGACAATTTTGCAGATTTAATAGCAAGTTTTGAATTAAGAATTCCGAACGGAATTACTACAGATGCAAGAGTAGTTCCTGAAGTTTGGCAAAGAAACAAGATTGATGGCATCAGCACCGAAGAGTCTTTCATAAAAGCAGTAAGAAATTTTGAAGGTTCGGTTGCGGTTGCTGGAGTAGATGTTTCTCAACCGGAAAGCATTTTTTTGTCAGTTAAGGGAAGTGGTCAAGCTCTTTACGTCGGCTTAGCTGAAGATGCATATCTAGTTGCAAGTGAACCATATGGCCTTGTTGAAATAACGAATACATATTTAAGGATTGATGGTGAGGAACTAATCAGTGAATCTAATGAAAAGGGACAAGTGATCAGATTAGATATGAACTCGGCGGGAACTCTCGAAGGAATCGATAGGAAAACTTTTGCATCTGATGATGCAAAAGTGCGAGAAGAAGATCTCTCACAGACTGAAATAAGCACAAGAGATATAGATCGAGGTTCATATAAGCATTATTTATTAAAAGAAATTGAAGAGTCGCCGTCATCAGTCAGATCCACTCTTAGAGGACGTTTAGTTAAAGGAGAAAATAACGAGTTCGATGTCAGAATAGGCATTGAAACTCTTCCGGATCAATTAAAACTAGATCTAAAATCCGGAAAAATAAAAAAAATCTTTGTCATCGGGCAGGGAACCGCTGCAGTGGCTGCAAGAGCAACAGCAACTGCGATTTCAAGTCAATTGAGTGAAACGGATATCAATGTAAAAGCTAAGCCTGCAACTGAGCTATCAGCATTCGATTTAGAACTTGATATGTCCAATACACTCGTAGTCGCCATCAGCCAGTCAGGCACTACAACTGATACCAATAGGACAGTTGAACTGGTTAGAGCTAGGGGCGCAAAAGTGGTTGCCATAGTAAATCGTAGAAACAGTGATTTGACTGATCGTGCCGATGGCGTCCTGTACACATCTGACGGACGAGACATAGAGATGAGTGTCGCATCTACAAAAGCTTTTTATAGCCAAGTAGTAGCGGGTTACCTTTTAGCTTTCGCGATGTCTGAAGTTATTTCTGTAAATAAAAACTCTGATGGAAAAGCAATTCTTAAGGCTCTTAATTCTTTACCCGAAGCAATGGAAGAGTTATTGGATCTACGTGAACATATTTCAAAACTAGCTAATCAATTTGCACCACCGCATCGTCATTGGGCGATAGTCGGGAGTGGCGGAAATGTCATAGCGGCAGAAGAAATAAGAATAAAACTTTCTGAGCTCTGTTATAAGTCAATTGCTTCGGATGTGATTGAGGATAAAAAACATATTGATCTGTCCTCAGAACCGATGATTCTTGTGTGTGCCAATGGAATGACAGGTTCAACAATTGATGATATTGCTAAGGAGGTGGCAATATTTCGAGCACATAAAGCAGCACCTATTGTTATAACTGATTCCGAACCGAATAAATTTCCTGATGCTCTTGATGTGATTTCCGTTCCTTCAACTCACCCTTATTTAGCTTTTGTTCTTGCTACTATGGCTGGTCATCTTTTTGGATATGAAGCTGCCTGTTCTATCGACAATCAAGCTCAGCCCTTGCGTGTCGCGCACGCTGTGATTGAAAAACTTACAAACGATCGTCTTACAGAACAGAGCATTCTCCCAAATGACGAAGTATTTAATTATTTGCGTGAAGATATCCGTAAAGTTTCAAACTTCTTTTTCGATGAGTTGCGAAACGGACGTTTAAATGGCCATTTAGAAGCATCGACTTCGGTCCGTTTAGCCTCTCTTTTGCGTTATTCGCTGGGTGAGATACCTCTCGACTTGTATCAAATCGAGTTTGGAAGAGTTGGAACACCATCTCTAGTAATAGATGAGTTAGCCAAAGCTCTGGTATTAGCAATTGAAGAGTTGACGAGACCGGTTGACGCTATAAAACATCAAGCTAAAACTGTAACCGTTGGAATTTCTCGTAGTGATGAAAATTTGTTGGATGTTTCTTTGGTTAAAAGAGTTTTAGAGGCAGGAACCTCACGCGATTGCATTAGCTATGAGACTTTGAAACTTTTGGTGAGTTTAGATATAGCAATTGATGAAGTCACCGGGTATACCCGCTACCGGATCAGTGGGTTGGATGCGGGTAATCCGACTTTGACAATTGTCGACAGAGACGGTGTTTCAGTAGGAATCCAATCACGAGTAGAAAGAGATCTCGAGTTAAGAGGAACTAAACATAGGGTTGCGACAAGCAAAAAAGTTTTGTTGACCAAAGGGCTTAGGGATGAAAGGACAATTTTATTGATCCCGGAAGTCAAAGATGGCGAGACTACTGGAATAAATTTGCTTCATATTTCTTTAAGTGAAAATTTAAATATTGAAGAAATAAGAACAGTTCTAAACGGGTATCACAACCGTTATGAAGCTATTCAGGATGCTGTACGAGAAACGGAACCATCCTTTAGAGACGATTTTCTTTCTGAGCAAAGCATTGAAGAATTGTTAATTGATTCGGTTGATTCAGTTGCTGAAAGACTAAGGCGGTTCGATTGATGGTTCGCGGGGTGATTTTGTTGTGATAGGGATCGGAGTTGATTTGGTTGATGTGGAAAGATTCCGTCGAGTCATTTCCCGTACTCCTGGGATTGTTTCTAGACTTTTCCGGCCTTCAGAACGTGAATATGCCGAAAAAGCTGATGATCCTGCAGAACGTTATGCAGCTAGATTTGCTGTTAAAGAAGCAACACTTAAATCTTTGGGTTTAGGTTTAGGGTCAATGCCTATGTACGACATTGAAGTTGTGCGTGAACCTTCGGGACAACCAACTTTGTGTTTGCATGGGAAAGCTTTTTCGCGATCTGAAGAAGCAGGTGTAACTCGTTGGGAACTTTCTATTACCCATACTGACAATTCGGCTCTTGCGACAGTAGTCGCATTGTGAGTTTTTTGATTTTGAAAGTGGTTCTGTTTTGATTCCAATTGCGGCTATAGAAGAAATGCGAGAGATTGATAGATCTTCATCATGCCCTACGGAGGTTTTGATTGAAAGAGCCGGAGCAGCTGTAGCGCGTTCAGCTTTAAGAGAACTGGGCGGAGCTTACGGACGCAGGGTAATCGTTATTACAGGAAAAGGATCCAATGGAGAAGATGGAAAAGTAGCAGCTAAAAGATTGGAACGAAGAGGTGTGCGTGTCCAACTGATTAACGCTGATGAAACTCCTAAAGAATTGCCAGATGTAGATCTGGTAATAGATGCCGCATATGGAACTGGCCTGAAGAGACCATATGAAGCTCCTTTAACAAACTCGACTGTATTGTCTGTTGACATCCCTTCAGGGGTTGATGGGCATACAGGTTGTTCGATTGGGAGACCTTTTAAAGCAAAAAAAACTTTAACTTTTAATGCACTTAAACCAGGACATATTTTTTCAGATGGTGCTCGCCTGAGTGGAGAATTGGAGATTGCAGATATTGGTTTAGATACTTCTTCCTTATCCTGCGGCTTGGTCACTGATGACGATGTATCTAGGTGGATCCCATCCAGGTCCGATGAGTCACATAAATGGAAATCAGCTTGTTGGGTGATTTCCGGCTCGAAAGGAATGGAGGGGGCAGCGATATTGACAGTAAGTGCGGCGCAAAGGGCAGGAGCTGGTTACATTCGCTTTTCTTCACCTGAAGTTGAAATTTCAGAAGTTCCATTAGAGGCAGTTTCATTTCCTCTGCAAACTGATTTGTCGATAGATGAAAATGAGATCAGTCGCTTTAAATCATTTGTAATTGGTCCAGGTCTCGGAAGGAACCCCGAGTTACTTAATGGGATAAAAGAGTTGGTTGGTAGATTAAAATGCCCAGTGGTGCTTGATGGGGATGCTCTTCATGCCTTTGACAAGAATGACTTTCCTGACAAATCTCAATTAATTCTTACTCCGCACGAAGGTGAATTTGAAAAAGTGATGGGTGAAAAACCATCACTTGATCGCATATCTGCAGTCAGAAAGTGTGCAGAAGAAACTGGTTCTGTTGTTCTTCTAAAGGGACCTACAACGGTTGTTTCTGATCCAAAAGGAAACACTCGTATTATAAATTCAGGAGACCAAAGGTTGGCGACTGCGGGTTCAGGAGATGTTCTAGCAGGAATCATTGGAGCTTTCCTAACAAGAGGGGCGGGACTTCTTGAGGCGGCTTCTTCCGGAGCTCATATTCATGGTCAGCTATTAAATCGTTTACCTTCAACAGGAATTGTTGCAAATGATTTAGTTACTTGTTTAATCGAGACCCTCATTGATGTAGGGGTGGATAGAGAGCTTGGAGTTTCGGATGAGACCGACTTGGGCTGAAATTGATTTAGAAATTATTGCAGAAAACACTTCTATTTTCTGCGATCTATTAGATGATTCAGTCGAGCTTTGCGCTGTTGTTAAAGCTGACGGATATGGACATGGTGCTGCAGAAGTAGCCAAACAAGTTTTGGCTTCAGGTGCTACATGGCTTGCAGTAGCTTTTGTTGAAGAAGCAGCTGCTCTGCGAAGAGAAGGTATCGAAGCTCCCATTCTTATACTTTCAGAACCACGGCCAACTGAAATGGAAGAAGTGGTCAAACTCGGCGGTGTCCGTCCAACAATCTACACAAGAACAGGAGTTGACGCATTTTCTTCTGTTGCAGACGAACAAGCTCCAGTGCACCTCAAAGTTGATACTGGAATGCATCGAGTTGGGGTTAGACCGAACGAAATTATTGAATTGGCTAGTTATCTGGTCGGGTCAGGGATCCAATTAGAAGGTTTATTTACACATTTCGCGTTAGCAAGCACTCCGACAGATCCTTTTAATAAGATTCAAATAGAACTTTTTGATCGAGTATTAGAAGAGCTTGCTGGCGCCGGACATGTTCCACAGGTAGTGCATCAAGCTAACACTGCTGCGACTTTAGAATGGCCCGAAACCCATCGCTCAATGGTTCGTGTTGGGATAGGTCTTTATGGGACTGAGCCGTCAAAAATTTTTTCTGAGAGATTTAAAGAGCTTGGATTAAAACCTGCTGTTTGGTTACGTAGCGAAGTGAGTTATTTACAAACAGTGGAAAGTGGAGAAGGAGTCGGTTACGGACACCGATGGAAGGCAAGTAGAAATACTCGAATAGCAACAATTCCAATTGGTTACGCTGATGGAATTTTTAGAGGCTGGTGGGATGGCGGCGAAGTTCTTATAAGGGGAGCTCACTGGCCGATACGTGGCGTGGTAACAATGGACTCACTAATTGTTGAAGTCGATGAATCGATAAAAGTTGGTGATGAGGTGGTTTTATTAGGAGCACAGGGAGACAGTGTCTTAGCAGTCTCTGATGTAGCAGAACTATTAGGAACAATAGGTCACGAAATCCTCACTTCTCTAGGAGCTAGAATTCCCCGAAGGTATTGAGCCCGATGGCAACGAAATTAAAGGTTTTACTTCTCGAACCATTTCATAGTGGCTCTCACCAGACATGGGCTGAGGGTCTAATAAAGCACACTCGGCATGAAATTTCTTTCATTTCACATCCTGGTTCTTTTTGGAGATGGCGAGTAAGAGGATCTGCTTTAACCATGGCTGAGAAAACTCAAGAGATAGTTAACGATAAAGGTAAGCCAGACATCGTATTGGCAAGTGGGATGATTGATCTGGCAGCATGGTTGGGTTTCACAAAACGTTTTATCGGAGATCCGCCAGTGGTTTTGTACCAGCATGAAAACCAACTTACATATCCTGTATCTTCAGGTCAGTCTCCAGATAATTCAATGAAATTTGTGAATTGGAAAAATATGGCCATTGCGGATCAAATTTGGTTAAATTCCAATTTTCATAAAGAGAGTCTTATAGAAGCTTTGCCTGAATTTCTCAGTAATGTCCCTGACTTGTCTCATTCGCACCTTTTAGAGCAAGCAATTGACAAAATGCATGTCGTACCTGTAGGTGTCGAATTATCAGAAATAGTGTCTTCAGATAGCGTTGAGAACCCTCCTTTGGTTTTATGGAATCATCGTTGGGAATATGACAAGAATCCTGAAGCTTTTATCACATCTTTAATAAAACTCAAAGAAGAAGGTGTTCGATTTAATTTTGCAGTAACCGGAGAAAATTCTCCTGAAGGTTCTGAAGCAATAAAGTCACAATTTGGAAAACTAAGTGAATTTATTGTTAGTTCAGGTTATTTACCTAGGAGTGAATACATATCTTTACTATCTAAAACGGACGTGGTAGTTAGCTCCGCGATGCACGAGTTTTTTGGCATTTCTATAGTTGAGGCATTATCAGCAGGGGCAATTCCAGTTTTGCCAAAGCGTCTTAGCTATCCAGAAATTGTGCCAGAAGAGTGGCATGATTTTGTCTTTTACTCAAATGAGAAAATGACAGATCGCTTACGAGAAGTTTTAAATGATATAGATAATTGGAAAAAAAATGTTGCAGGCTTGGGGGAAGCTATGAGACGTTTTGACTGGGTAGATGTAATTAAGTGTTATGACGACAAGTTGGAAGAGATTGTTAGCGATGGTCTTTGAATTTCTTAATAGGTCTACTAATGGAAAATAGTTGCATAATCGAGGCGCGTGTAATTCCCCGGGCACAAGAACAAAAAATTTTATTACAAGGTGAAATTATTAAGATCAGAATTACGGAAGCACCAGTAGAAGGAAAAGGAAACGAGTCTGTCTGTCGAATATTGGCAAAGAGTTTAAAAATTCCAAAATATTTGATTTCAATTCGTTCAGGTCATAAGTCCAAAAAAAAGAGAATTCTTATTGAAGGCCTTTCTGAGCATGAAGTAAAAAAACGATTAAGCAAATTAGCTGACTAAATCAAATGGCATGTACCGTCGATTAGATGAAGTTACCATTTGACGAGATAAAAATAGGCCATTGGACTGATACAGAAGCTAGAACAGGGTGCACAGTTATTAGATTCCCGAATGATGTTGTCGCTTCTGGTGAAGTCAGAGGTGGAGCGCCCGCTACCAGAGAATTCGAATTACTGGCTCCCGAACGAACAGTTGAGAATGTTGACGCAGTAGTGATCTCAGGCGGTTCCGCATTTGGTCTTGCGTCCACGATCGGTGTTGTTGAATTTTTAGAGGAATCAGATATAGGTTTCCCCACTGCACAAGGTGTTGTGCCGATTGTTGTGGGAATGTCTTTATATGACTTAGGGGTGGGGAGCTCTTCCGTTCGCCCTGGCTTAAATGAAGGAAGAATTGCTTGTTTAGACGGTGAAAATAATAAGAGTGAATTAGCAACTGGCAGAGTTGGTGCCGGTACTGGAGCGACTACTGGAAATTGGCGTGGTAAAGAGAATTTAAGCAACGGAGGTATAGGAATCGCTTCAGCGGAAGTTGAAGGTGTGGTCGTTTGTTCTTTGTTTGCTGTGAATGCGGCAGGTGACGTGCTTAATGAGGAAATTTCTGAGTCTTTTATAAAAGAGAGTTTTGGGTTACCTGAAAGGGGAGAATCCACAGAAACAACTGAACTGATGAATACTACTCTTGGAGTTGTTATGACAAATTTGTCTCTTACAAAGTCTGAATGTTTTCTCCTTTCTCAATCAAGTCACGATGGTATTGCGCGTTCTATCTTTCCAGCTCACACCAGAATGGATGGTGATGCTGTAGTGGCGGTGTCTACAAAAAAATTGGATGCCGATTCTCGTAAATTCGATATAGCAAGAACTCTGAGTGTGTTTGTAACTGAGAAAGCTATTCGTCAAGCCTGTGTTTAATCGCATTTTGTAGTGCTTTAAAATAGATAGTCTTTTGTTGTGTCTAAAACGATAAATCTGATTTCAAAAGAGGTTTCAGAATGCACAAAGTGTTCTTTAGCTGAACACAGGAAGCAACCTGTTTTTGGAACAGGTTCTGTAAACGCAGACTTAATGTTCATCGGCGAAGCTCCCGGTGCTGAAGAAGATCGTTTGGGAGTCCCTTTTGTCGGTCGTTCAGGAAAACTTTTAGACAACCTTTTATTAGAAGAAATGAACATGGACCGTTCAGCGTGTTATATCTCTAACGTCGTGAAATGTCGACCACCTGAAAATCGAGATCCTAAATCAGAGGAAATAGAGGCGTGTCGTTCTTATCTTGAAACACAATTGGAGATAATTAAACCGAGAGTAATAGTTACTCTCGGAAATTTTGCTACCAGACTTCTTCTGGATACAAAAATTGGAATAACAAAATTAAGAGGGAAAAAATATGAATATTTGGGTTACAGTCTGATTCCTACTTTTCATCCTGCGGCAGCTCTTAGAGGGCGAGCAGGTGTCATCGAAAACATGAGAGCTGATCTTCGTAAAGCAAAGGAAATAATTAATGACTGAAGAAGAGGGAAAACTTGTACCCGCTGTTTCGGCCAAAACATCTTCAGTTGAAGAAACACGTGATTTGGCATCGTTATTGATAAAAGTTTTCCAAGCGGGGGATGTAGTT
>PBYV01000046.1 GCA_002729765.1 Acidimicrobiaceae bacterium | reverse complement strand
TTTTTTCTTGCATATTATTTATAGCTTTTTGATTTAATAACGTTTAGCAAATCCCTTGAAAAAAACAAAAGAGCCAAACTTCTAAAAATTCCATAGATTGGATAAAGTCCAAAATAAAAGTTTTTTATCATTATTTTAATTCTATTTTTTACCTGTTTTCTTCTGTGGATTGATGATATTGATTTTGGGTCTGCAAAATAATCCATCAATATTTCTGGATAATTTTCAGCCTTGAACTTGTTTATCACACTAAAAAAAAATGCATAATCTTCTGCAGCAAAATAATTTGTTGGGTACTCTGCAATTTCTTTTAGTATTACAGAGGAAAACATTACTGACGGGTGTATAAAAACAGAATTTAGATGCATAGCTTTTTTTATTTCCTTATATGATGTAGGGTGTTTTAAATTATACATGTGATTGCCATTTGAATCAACAATACTGCCCCATGTTCCAAGAAGCTTAACGTCGGGGTTTTGTTCAAGATATTTATGCTGAATTGTAAGCTTGTTTTTATAAAACAAGTCTCCTGCATCTAGCCTGGCTATATACTTGTATTTATTATTGTACGCAAAATTAAGGCCAATATTTAAGGTCTTTGCTATTCCTTTATTTAATTCGTTTTTTTTGTAAAAAATTGTGCCTAACTTATATTCGCTTTTAAGTTGTTTGATATTTATTTCTTCCTGGCTCCCATCATCAATTATAATTATATCCGCCTTCAACTTCTCCCTTATTGAATTAATCGAAGCATACAGTCCTTTTGGATTATTGTAATGAGGAATAATAATTATAAGCTCTTTAAACATTGTTTAATTTTTTATAGTCTATTGCAAATATAATAGCCAAGCAAATCCAAAAAGCATAGATTCTTAAAGAATCCATCTTTAACCAGTTCATTGAAAATCCTATCATTGAAATAAATATAATTACTGAATATGTGTTGTGTTTTCTAAAGTTATTATAGCACCAGAAAAATATGTGAAGCAGCAGTGCAAGAAAAATTAAAAATCCTACAACCCCTGTTTCACTAAGAAATCGTAAATATATATTATATCCTGGAGGGAAACGCTTTTCTTGCTGATTTGAATATCTAAGTCTAAATTCCCAGTTGTTTTTCTTTGCCCAGTTTGGGTATTTTTTTCTTGATTCAAATGCTTGAAGACCATATCCAGTTCCAGTTATAGGGTTTTCTAAAAAGACCTTATACATAGCTACTTGTATTCCAAATCTTGACCTATTAGATCTAGAGTGATCGCTATCATCAAGCCTAAAAGACGCTATTTCATTTCTAGCGTATTCATAAATTTGATTTGAAAATACTAGCCAGAAGCAAGAAGCTGTTAATGTCAAAGCAAGTGTAATATTCAAGAATACTTTTGAATATTTTAAATCCTTTAAAAGGATATATAAAAACGCCAGGGACTGAACAATGATGATAAAGAATGCCGCTCTAGATCCTGAAATAAAAGCCAGCAAAATAACAGCTATTGAAGGCAAAAATCTCCACCTAGACGTGCTGGTTATTATATAGCTAAACATCCAGCCTGCAATTGATAAGAGGTATGTCCCTAAGGCTGGGGGTTCAAAAGTAACTGAAGAAATTCTATTTAACAATGAGTCCGTTTTAGCCTCAGTAAAAGGGAAATAATCAAATAGGTTTAAGACTTTAATTTTTAAATCTTGCATGCCAAACTTTACAATTAAAATCTCAAAAAACGCATATATTAACACTATTATAAATGAGGCTAATATTACTTTTCTAATTGTGTATAAAAGCCTATTTAAGTTCACTAAATAAAAGATGTTAAAAAAAGTAATTGGCAAAATAATTGAACATATTAACAAGGCTCCGTACTGATTAATAAATCTTTCCAGTCCTGTTGTTTGTTTGAAAAAATATTCTGCGACAGTCATGCTGTTTAAAATCGTTGCTGTAAAACACCAGGCTATAAGTAGAATTAAAAACTGGAAAACTATATTCTTTATTGGAATTTTAATTTTTCTTTTTAAAAGGGCAAAAAACGAAGCAGTTATAAAAAACAGAAAACATGAGTCTCTGTAAAATTCTCCTAAAATAGGGAGGCCTTCCCAAGAATTGAAAGGGATAAAAAAAATGCCCATCAAGATAGCCCATAGAGCAATATTTATAATGCTTATTTGTTTCATTTTTTTATTTATAGTTTCCCCATAGTTTTGTTTCTACTCCGATTTTTTCTAGAGATTTTACATCTTTTCTAAAGAATTTTTTCAGCTCTTGTTCTGTTTTTTTATTTATTGCTTTTGGCTTTGTTTTATATTTTCTTATTATAGCATTAAGAATGTCTTTCATCCATGGCTTCACTGAGATTTTTCTTTTAATAAAGCTTTTTATCTTTGATGGCTTAAAGATTGTTCTGGTAATTATATTATTCTTATAGGCTCCGCCAGGGTTGTATCTTTTATTCAATAGTGTTGGTCTAAAGTCGCTATTTACTTCTAAAAATTCATATGTTTTTTTTATAGTTTCTTCCGGCTTGAGTGTTAGTTCTTCCTGAGTTAAAATTAAAACCTCGGGAAAAACCTCCTTTGCTTTTACTACTTTTTCATAATATGAAGAGTTAAATTTGTAATACCAAAAATCTGAAAATTGTAGTTTCTTCCTTTTTTCTTCATCCTTTATTGCCTTCTCAAAACTAAGCTGTTCTCTGTTCTCTCTTACTAAATGAAGATAATTCGAATATGCTCTTTTAATAGGATCTCTAACTAATACTATAATTTTTGGGCTAGACAGTGAGTTTTTAATTTCATTAAAAAGCTCTGGGTAGTTTATGTATGAGGGGGAGGTTTCTCCTACAGCCTTGTGTTTATTCTCTGGACTAAAAAATTTAGAATATTCATTAAAGTTTCTAATATGTGTTTTTAAAGCCAGCTTGTCTCCGTTGCCCGCTGTTTGTCTTGATAGAATTTTGTTGGTAAAAAAATGGAGCTCTTTTTGTTTTGGCATAAATATTTCAGGATGTTCTGCTAAATAGTAGTGAAGGGATGTTGTTCCGCATTTTGGAAAACCAGATATTATAAAGTTTGGTAAACGCATATGCTATGATATAAAGATTTTTATTCTATCAGCCCTATAGATTACTGCGACAATTAGACTGTTCCAAAAAACCATGCTAATTAGTGTTGCTGTTGCTGCGCCCTCTATTCCATAAACAGGGATCAAAACTAGATTTAATACAACATTCACTATGAGTCCAGAAATTAATATGTTGTTAAGGGTTTTCTGTTTGCCTGTCATGTTTAAGTATGTCGCTCCTGGACCACACAAAGCGCTAAAAAATTGGCCAGCTAACAAAAACCATAAAGCTTGTTTTGCAAAAACATATCCTTCCCCAAAAAGACTTAGTGCTGGGCCAGAAAAAATAAATAAAATTAATAGTACGGGGAGGCTTATAATAAAAATAATTCTCGCCGAATCCTTAATCAGCTTATTTAGCCTATTAAAATCGTTTGTGTTATATATCTCTGCAATTTTTGGGGCAATCACAATATTTACAGACATAAGCGCAAGTGCTGTAACCGTTGCTAATTTTACTGCGATTGAATAATAGGCCACGTTGTCAAACCCTTCATAAACAGTAAGTATTATTATGTCTACGCTTTGCATAATAAAATATGCTATTGCGCTCAATGCCATTGGGTATGAGCGTGAAAATATTTGATTATAAGAAAATCTGTAACTAATTTGATTAGACAGATTTAGTCTTTTAAAAAGAGTTAATACTTTAATTGTTGTAGTTAATGAAAGCAAAATAAAGCCTGCTAAAAAAGCCTCTATTAGCCATTCTTGATTCTGGGTGAAAAATAAAACTATTGATAAAATAAAAATTGGAGTATATCTAAAAATATTTCTATAAAGTTCTGAGTGTATTGTTTGGTTTAATGCTCTTAGCGCATCAACATTAAGCATTGTTGTTGTATAAAAAAACAGTGCTACAACAGCTTTTAAAATTAAGGAGTGTGCGTTTTTTTTGTCAAAAATTTCATTAATAAGACCTTCTGGTATAATTAAATATCCTAAAACAAAAACTATACATATGCCTGTAGTCATTTTTATCATTTTAAAATATATATTCTTAATGGAGTTTAAGGACTTTTTGGAGTTCAAAAAACCTGAATAATAAATTAAGGACTGGTTGGTGCCTATTAAAGAGGCTCCGCTAAGAATCATTATTGTGGCTCTAACAAAATCATACTGCCCTACTTGTTCTGCTGAATAATAGTTTGTTAAAAATAGTGAAAACAAAAACAGCAATATAACGCCCAATCCCCTTATAAAAAGAACTCCAAAGCTTTTTTTTAATAGTCCCTCGCGCACCATGCTACATTCTTCGGTCTAATTCCTCTAAATACCTGTATAGTTTTAAGATAGCGCCTCCTAAAATAAATGCAAGCACCAAGAGAATTGGATAATAAACAGTTTTGTTGTCGCTTAGGCCCTTCTGCTCTATTAAAAGACTGGTGTCATTTACCGCCATTACTGTTTCTGTAGACAAAATTCTTTCCCCTTTTAGTTCTTCATTTTGCTCTTCTAGCGTAATTTTTATCTTAATAAGCTCATTAGGTAAATATGTTTTATTGTCAATATATAATTGGGAAGTGCTTTTTTCAAAGCTGTCTGCTGAGCTATATTTTTCTATAAGCTTATCTATTTGTTCAATTGTTCGTTCGTTGTTAAAAATAGTGCTTGAAATACTTTGAAGCTGTCTTTCTTTTAGGCCTATGAATAAAGGATTTATATTAAAATAGTCTATTATTTTTTTTATGGAAGAGTTGCTGGCAGAAGAAGAGATGTCTAGGGTTAGTACATGATATTTATAATCCGATCTAAAACCTTCTGTCATTGCTAAATTATCTTCAAATTCTAGGTTTTCAAAAAGAGCCCTAATTTCATTTGCATTTATGTCGTCTTTTAAAATGTCTTTTAAGTCTATTATTGGTTTTATGCTAATTTCTTCTAGAACCTCGTCTTCATTGAACTTCATGTCGTTAGTGAAAAAATCCTCATCTTCTGTTTCTATTTTTTGATTTATTAAGTTTATAGCGTCATAAACATAGTTTCCAGCATCAAAATTTATCCGTAATAAAATTGAAGCTTCTTTCGCAGAGTCTTTCCCAATAATATTCTCAGCAACATAGCCAAAGACTGCGCCTAAAAGGATTAAGGCGGCGAGTTTTTTCCAGGCTAATAATGTTTCTTTAATTGTTCTAAAGAAGAATAAAATAATTTTTAAGAAAATTGTTTCTATTTTTTTGAAAAGAAGAAGGATGTCCATTTCTTCTTGTGTGTTGTTGTTTCTTTCGTTAGTCATGACAATTTATTTTGTCATATTTAAACGAAACTTCTTCTGGTTTATTTTATAAATACTGATTTTATCTTTCTTCAACCAAATTTAACCGGTAGAGTTCATCTGCAATTTTTCGGTCATTTGAAATCCTGGGAATTTTGTTTTGTCCACCTAGCTTTCCTATAGAGCTCATATAAATGTTAAGCCCATTTTTACAAACTCTTCTTATTTTTAGACTGTTTATTACCTTCCCCTGGATGAGATCTTGATAATATTTGTTTTGACTCTGCATTTTCAAGTCTAGGGTTTTTTCAAAGACTTTTAGGTCTTTTGTCTCTTCGTCAAAATCTATAAACCATTCGTGATAGGACCCTCTCTTTTCAGAGGTAAATTTTGGGGCAACGGTAAACTCGTTAACAGAAATTCCTGTACTCGCGCATGTTTTTTCTATTGCGCTTTCAACTTGTTTAATTATAACGTGCTCCCCAAAAGCTGAAAGAAATTGCTTTATTCTTCCAGTAACAATAATTTTAAACGGATATTTTGAGGTAAACATGACTGTGTCGCCGGTGTTGTACCCCCACAAGCCTGCAGCCGTTGAAATAATTAATACATAATTAACTCCCGTTTTTACTTCTTCTATAGAAACTCTGTTGTGTTTTGAGTTTAAAAAATCTTTTTCTTCAATAAATTCATAAAAAATCCCTGCATTTAAAATTAAGAGAAGGTCTTTAGATTCCTGTTCGTCTTGAAAAGCAAAAAATCCCTCGCTCGATGGATAAACCTCTATACTGTCTACTTCTCTTCCAATTAGTTTTTCAAACTTGTTTTTATATGGTGCGTAACTTACCCCCCCGTATATTAATAGATTAAAGTTTTTGAAAATTTCTCCTACAGGTTTTCCTGATACATCGTGTAGTTTTTCAAAATACATTTGAAGCCATGAAGGAATACCGCTGAGTATTGTCATATCTTCCTTTATTGTCTCTTGTACAATTGCTTCTACTTTTTTTTCCCAGTCTTCAATACAGTTTGTTTTGTTAGACGGCAGTCTGGCTTTTTTTAAAAAAAAGGGCACATGATGTGCTGAAATTCCTGAGAGTCTTCCTGTTTTTATGCCTCCTGTTTGGTCTAATGCTGGGCTCCCCTGTAAAAAAATAAACTTACCTGCAAGAACCTCTGTTTTTCCTGTATTGGCAATATACATTAATAGCGCGTCTGTGGCTCCTTGCAGTAAATTTGGCAAGCTTTCTTTTGTTATGGGAATGTGTTTTTCTCCTGATGTTGTCCCAGAGGTTGTTGCAAAATATTTTGGCAGGCCAGGCCATAAAATGTTTTTTCTTCCTTTTTTTATTTGATTTATATATTTTTGGAGGCTCTCGTAGTCAGCTATTGGAACATTTTTTTTAAAATCATTATAAGACCTAATGTTATTAAACTTGTGCTCATTTCCAAAAACAGTTTTTTTCCCAAAAGCTATTAGCTTTTTAAGTGTGTTTTTTTGACTTTCAATTGGATGTGTTGCCCATTTTAGAATAGCTTTCTTTCGTTTTTTTGCCAAAAAACTTATTGCTATCTCTTTAAACATTGACGGTTATTTAAAATTAAAAAATTGTTTAGGGTCAATTGGGGCTCCATTCTTCCAAAGCTCTAAATGTAGGTGCGGCCCTGTTGTTAAGGTTCCTTGGTTTCCAGACAAAGCAATAGCCTCTCCCGCTGTAACTAGCTCATTCTGGGTTTTAAGCAAAGAGGAGTTGTGCTTATACACAGATAAAAGCATGTCTCCATGGTCAAGAATAATCACATAGCCTGTTTCCATTGTCCATTCTGCCAAGACAACTCTTCCGTCAGAAACGGCTTTTATAGGTGTTCCTGTGTCAACAGCTATATCAATGGCAAAATGATTTTCATTATAATTGAACGCCTGTGTTATTTCTCCTATAACTGGTTGAAAAAGTATTTTATTTTCAACTAAAAGCTGGCTTCTTGTTAAATTAAATCTATCTTCTTCCTCTATGTATTTTCTTAATAAAGAATCCTCTTTTGAAGGACTTAAGCCTGATAAAAGCATGTCTTTGTTTATTTCATTTAATATAGAGTCTCTGTTAAAAGCAATTGTGTCAAGCTCTCCTGTCAATACTTTTTTTATAGAATTATAGTACTGGTTATTAAGGGTAACGACTCTTTCTATTGAGTCTGTTTTAAGGCTTAGTTCTGTTGAGCTTTTTAATAGTTCCAGCGAAGAATATCCGGGAACATACTCTTTTAATTGTGTGAAAAAAATTAGCACTGCCGTTACTCCTATTAATATTGATGTGTATGTTAGGGCGACGAGAAATACTCCAAATTTTGTTGTTTTAAAGGAGAGTCTTTCCTCAAAGGTCTTGTCGTTTGAGACGACCACTTTATATTGCTTATATAGGGCTTCTAAAAACTCGTTGGTTTTCTTCTTTTTCTTCATGCTTTTCAAAAATACTGAAATATAATTACAATTCTGGTTTTCATTATAATGAGCAATGGTTTAAGATTAAACTTTTAATTATTAACTTTGCGTAAAATTTAATACTATGATTTTATCTGTTTTTTCACTCGCTATTCCAGGATGGGGGTCAATTGCATTAATAGTTGTTGCTGCTGTGTTTATTTTTGGAGGAAAAAGTATTGGAAAAAAGCTAGGCGGCATGGTAAAAGGCACTGGAGAAGGGGTTAAAGAATTTAAAAAGGCGCTTAAAGCGGATGATCCTAAAGAAGAAGAAGAAGAAGAAGAAGAAGCAAAACAATAGTTTGCTTCTTTTAATTCAGAATCTTTAAGCTTTTAATTATTGCCTCAAGCTCAAAAACATAGCTTGCTTTTTCTGTCCCTGGAGAATATACAAATCCATCGAAAAATAATATTCGGTTATTAATTGAGTCTACAACGGAAAAATTAATAAAAGGGCCTCCCATAAATTGTTTTTTCACTTCCCATAAGCCTTTGGTTTGTATTGTTTTTTTGCTGCCAATTGTTGCTTGGCTTATTACAGGCCTATATTGAAGGTCTGTTGACATATATGTGTTTTCTGTTGGTCCTGGAATTTTTTGTTTAGACATGGAGTCTCTTGTAGCAACTATTGTGCTTACATCTAAGGGCTTTCTTTTAAAGGGTATTTGGGATACTGATAGGTTTACTGAGCCGCTTTTTGTGTCTTTTCTTATCCAAACAAAGTCTCTGTCTGCTCTTGCAATCCTATAAATTGATGGAAAATCTAGTTTAATTTTAAAAATACTGTCTAATACTTGGGAGCTGCTAAGCGCTTTTCTTATTCTTCTTTGTTTTTCTTTAATTTCGCCTGCTTTTATCTTGTATATTATTTCTCTTGCATGCTTTTTAAATTCTTCTATAATTTCCTTACTATTCATTCCCGAAATAATCACAACTGTTTGGGGCGCAGCATATTGGTTTGCTATGAGCTTTGTTTGTTTTGGCTTGTTGTGTTCTATTTTTATTATTGTTCGTGATTTTGTGACAAAGCCAGTAAAAACTCTTGGCGGAATTTGCCTTAGCTTAAATAGGGGCTCGTGTTGTGGAAGCCCGTATATTGATTTTGTAAGGCTGCTCTTTAGTGCTTTTCCAACACTTCCTTCCCACAGCTGATCTTCAACAACTATTGATATCTCGTTTAGGTTGCCAGAAGATGCCAAGACAATTTTAGTGTCGTTCTTACAGCTAATTAAAGCTAGGGCTGTTATTAAAGCTAGTTTTTTCATGATGCTTTGGCTAAATGTACTATTAATTTTTCGGTATTCTTTTTGGGAAAATTATTAGTCTTTGATTTTCTTTTATTTTATCGCTTGATAAATTGTTCCATCTCATTATGTCTGCTGTTTTTACCCCAAATTTTTTACTAATGCTTCCTAAATAGTCTCCATATCTTATCTTATAGATTATTTTAGAGTTAATGCTATAAAGATCTGGGAGGGGTTTTTCTAATGAATCGAATTCCTTTTTTGCAAAATCATAAAGCTCCTTCTCTCTTGCCGCATATAGCAGGGTGTGGTTTTCAGAAAGTGTAAGAGTTTGAGTTTTATTGTTAATTTTTGGAATTATTTTGTGTATATAGGAGGGGTTTAAAAATTCTATTGTATCTAGAGGTATTTCTAAAAATCTGGCTATCTGTGAAAAAGAAATTTGTTCTTTTACGTGAACTGTGTCTGTCTTCTTTTTTATAATCTCTTCTTTATAAAGGGGTATTCCGTGTTCGTTTGCATATTCTAAAACATACATTGTTGCAATAAACTTTGGTATATGGCGTGATGTTTCATATGGTAAAAACCCCCTTATGTTCCAAAAATTCTTATACCCGCCTGACCTAATAATAGCTCTTGAAATTGTTCTTGGGCCTGCATTGTATGCGGCAACAGCCAAGATCCAGTCGTTATGTCTTTCTTTTAGTTTTAACAAATATTTTGCTGCTGCCTCTGAGGATTTCTCCGGGTCCATTCGTTCATCTATATAGCTGTTAAGCTCTAGGCCGTTTTCTTTTGCTGCGGCATACATAAATTGCCACAAACCTGTAGCCCCCACTTTTGAAACCGCTTTAGGATTTAGCGTTGCCTCTACTATTGGCAAGTATTTTAACTCTAGAGGTGCTTTGTTGTTTTGTAAAGCTTTTTCAAATATTGAAAAATAGTAGCTCATACGTTCTGTGTTTTGAACGAAAAAGCTTTTTTTTTCTTTTAAGTATTTTTTAATTAAGTCTTCTAGCTCTGGTGTGTGTGAAATCTCTATTGGGGTTTTTTTGTTAAGCTCATTAAGTCTTGCTTTTATGGTTTCTGAGCTAAAGTTTGAAAAACTGTCTTTTAGAACTTTTTGCTCCTCTACAGGAAAGGCCTGTGAATTGCTTTCTAAAATTGGGGCAATTAATATAAAAAGTGTTAAGAGTGCTTTCATAAAGAATTGGTGTTTTTTATCTCATTAGGGCTTTTATTCCGGGAAGCTCTTTTCCTTCTAGGCTTTCTAGCATTGCTCCTCCTCCAGTGCTTACACGGCTTACCTTGTTATAGAGATTAAATTTCTTTAGAGCCGCCACTGAGTCTCCACCCCCAACTAATGAATATGCTCCGTTTGTTGTAGCCTCTGCCACAGAGGCTGCAACAGCCTTTGTTCCATTAGAAAACCTCTTCATTTCAAAAACCCCCATAGGCCCATTCCATAAAATTGTTTTGCTTTCTTTAATTGTTTTGCAAAATTCTATTTCTGTTTCTGGGCCTATGTCTAGTCCCATCCATCCTTGAGAAATTTTGCTTGCTCTTATGGTTTTTGTTGTAGAGCTGTTTTTAAACTCTGCTGCTGCGATAACGTCTTTTGGTAATAAAATTGAAACTCCTTTTTTCTCTGCTGTTTTTATTAGCTCAAGGCATTCTGTTGTTTTTTCTGACTCAAAAATTGATGCCCCCACTTCTCCGCCCTGGGCTTTAATAAATGTATAGGCCATTCCTCCCCCAATTAATAAATTGTCTACTATTGATAAGAGGTTTTTAATTATAGGAATTTTAGAAGAAACCTTGGCCCCTCCTATAATTGCTGTTACTGGCTGCTTTTTTGAAACCAAAATGTTCTTTATCGACTGTATTTCTTTTTTTAGCAGTAGGCCTGCGCATTTTTCTGAAAAATATTTTGCAATTGTTGCTGTAGAGGCGTGTGCTCTATGTGTTGTGCCAAAAGCATCGTTTACATATACATCCCCCAGCCTTGAAAGCTTCTTTGAAAAGCTTTCGCTTCCTTTAACTTCCTCCTGATAAAATCTTAAGTTTTCTAGCATCAAAACATCTCCCGGCTTAATTGCCTTCACCGCTTTCTCTACATCGGGCCCTATGCAATCGCTAATAAAGATTACTTCTTTAGACAAGCACTGTTGTGTTTGTTCTAATATGTGTTTTAACGAAAGTTTTGGGTTGTGCCCGTTGGGCCTTCCTAGGTGTGACATTAATACGCAGGCGCCGCCTTTGTCAATTATGTAGTCGATTGTTGGTTTTGCGGCTAAAATTCTTGAGGCGTCTAGAACGTTATTGTTGTTGTCGAGAGGAACATTAAAGTCAACTCTTATTAAAGCTTTTTTGTTTTTAAAACCAATGTCTGTTACAAATTTCATCTGCTTAAAGCCTTAAACAAATATAGTTTTTATATGAGTATAAAACTATATTATTCTTTTATCTTTGTTAAATGTCTCCGTCTAACCCTATTGGTCAAAAACAGCTCCTGCAACATCTAGAAGGCCTGGCTAAAAACAACAGAATTGCAAACACCTATATGCTGGTTGGCTCTGAGGGTGTGGGAAAGCTCTCTATAGCCTTGGCGTTTATAAAAATTGTTCTCAGCTCATCATTAGGAAAAGACTCTGAGGCTGTTCGGGCGGCTGAGCTTAAGGTAGACTCTCTGTCCCATCCTGACTTACATTTTTCATTTCCTGTCAACACAAACGACAAAATAAAAAAAGACCCTGTTTCTAAAGACTTTTTAAGTCTGTGGCGAGAAATGTTGTTTGATTCCCCTTATTTCAGTCTACACGACTGGTATAAAAAAATTCGTATTGGGAACAAGCAGGGGGTTATTTCGGCTAAAGAGGCCGAAAAAATCTCTAAAACAATGTCACTTAAGTCTTATGAGGGGGGATACAAGTTTATGGTTATTTGGATGGCAGAGAAAATGAACCCAAGTGCTTCAAATAAACTTTTAAAGCTTTTGGAAGAGCCTCCAAAAAGCACTGTTTTCTTGTTGTTGTCTGAGAATCCAGCGGGAATTCTTGAAACAATTCGCTCTAGATGTCAAAAAATCGAAATTCCTCCTATTGCCTCAAATGATATTGCTTTTGGGCTGGGTGTTAGATATAAAACTAAAAGCTCTACGGCTGAGAAAATTGGGATAAAGTCAAAAGGCAATTACAGAGCTGCATGTCAACTTGCTGAAAATCAAGAGGTTGCAGAAGAAAGCAGTGCTGATTTTATCCGCTGGGTTAGGCTTGCTTTTCGTGTAAAAACGTCAAAAGAAGCTCTTGGAGAAATCATTTCGTTCAGTGAAAACATGGCAAAAAAAAGCAGGGAAGATCAAAAGGCTTTTCTTAAAAGCTCTCTGTCGGTTTTTAGAAAAGGTCTTTTATATAATTATGCTGTTGAAAGAAACTCTGCAGGTTTTGACAACGGGTTTAAGCTTGAAAAGTTTGCTCCTTTTGTTCACGAGAACAATGTCGTTGAAATCTATGACGAGGTTCAGTCAGCCCATGATAATATTGAGAGGAATGGTAATTCTAAAATTGTTTTCCTAGACGCCTCAATAAAGTTAACCCGCCTTCTTCATAAAAAACCTTCCGATGCAAAACAAGGCTAACCATTGGTATGCTGTTGTAAATCCTAGCGCTGGATCAGGAAAAACTATAAAGCTGTGGGAGGCTATAAAAACCGCTCTTAAGGCTTCTGGTATTATTCTGGAATATGCTTTTAGCGAATATGCTGGGCACGAGGCAATCTTGTCTCGCGAAGCAATTCTTCGTGGACACGCTCAGATAATTGCTGTTGGAGGTGACGGCACAATACAAAAGGTTGTCAGAGGGGTTTACATGCAAAACAAAGTCCCTGTAAAAAAAATATTAATTGGTGTTATTCCTTCTGGAACTGGAAATGATTGGATAAAATCTCACGGAATTCCTCTAGACTATAAAAAAGCAATTAAAATTATATTAAAGAAAAATATTAAAACTCAAGACGTGGGGAAAATTGAGGTTTTTGGAAAAACAAAACGAGAGTATCATTTTATAAATTATGCTGGCGCCGGGTTTGATTGTTTTGTGTTGTCTAGGCTGGATCGTTATAAAAAATTTGGCCCTCTCTCCTATTTCATCTGCGCAATTATAAATTTTATGAAATTTAAAAATCTTCCTGTTTCAATAGAATTAGACGCCCTAAAAGTTAGAGCTAATGTGTTCTTGCTTGGCGTTGGGCTTTGTTCCTTTACAGGGGGTGGAATGCGGCTAACAAAAGACGCAGACCCTTTTGATGGGTGTTTTGACATTACGATTGCGCAAGATTTTACAAAACTAGATATAGTTAAAAACATTCCTCGGCTTTTTAATGGAGGTCTCTTTAAAGACAAAAAAGTGTTTACTCATCGCTCCAAAACTGTTCGGGTTGGCTCTAAGGAACGTCCTGTTGTTTCACAAATAGACGGAGAGGTTTTAGAAAAAGGAGTCTTGGTGTATACTTTGATTCCGAAGGGATTTACTTTTTGTTCGCCTTAGTAAAAACATAGGTGATTGAGGAGCTTTCTCCAGTGAAATAGGATAAAAAGTTTGAAAGTTTTCCAACAAAAACCCCTCTTAAATAAGGGAAGAAACTTCCTTTGTGTTTTTCTGAAAGAATTGAAACGTAAAACGCATCCCACATCGTTGTTTTTTTTGATTTCAAAACAAAGCCGTGTTTTTTGAATATTTTCTCAATAGAGTTTTGGTCAAAATGCCATATGTGTCGTGGCACATCATAGGCTGCCCAAAACCCCTTATAGTGTCTTGCATCAAAGGATTTGTGGTTGGGCGCTGCAACAACAATCTTTCCTTCTGGATTGAGTTTGTTTTTTAAGAAAGTTGTCGTTTGCTCTAAATCTAATACGTGCTCTAATGAGTGCCAAAGTGTTATTACATCATATTTGTTTGTGTTTGTTTCTGCGTTTTCTTTTGATCTAAAAATTTTTGCGCTCGTTTTTAGTGTTGCAGCTTCTCTCGCTTTTTGGTGCGGCTCAATTCCTGCAACGCTTAGCCCTGCCTCTTTTGCCTTTAATAGAAAATCTCCTGTTCCACAACCATAGTCCAGCAGCGACCCCCTGCCATTAAGCATGCTTAGTGTTTTTTTAATTTTTTTTGCCATCCTTGTTTTTCTAACAAAAACATAGGCTCTTTCTACTGCTGTTTTGGGGGTAGACGTATAGGACGTATAGCGCTGTATCTGATAATATTTTTTAAGGGTTTCAGGGTTTGGCGTGGGAGTTGTTTTCAAAACCCCGGTTTGCTCGTCTAGGGATATTTTAAAGCTTTCCCCTGTAACCAGATAGTCTTTTGTATTTATAATTTTGTTTATCATCTTTATTCTTGTTTCACGTGAAACATTCTTACCTTCCCATATAAACGAGCAAAACTGATATGTCGTTTGGTGAGACGCCGCTTATTCTTGATGCTTGCGAAATTGTTTTTGGACGAACGTTAATTAATTTTTCCTTAGCCTCTGCGCTCATTGATTTTATTTTAGAATAGTCAAACTTGCTTGGAATTTTAACCGCCTCTAGCCTGTTTAATTTGTCCGCGTTATTTTTTTCCTTGTTTATATAGCCGCTGTATTTGATTTGTATTTCTGCCTGGTCTTTTTCTTCTTGGCTTAGCCCAAACAGGTCGATCTTCCTTTTAATCTCCTTTACCAACATTAGGTCGCCTAGCCCAATGTTTGGTCTCGAAAGTATTTTTTCTGACTTACCTGGCTGTTTAATGGGCGCTGACTTTTTTTTCTTTAGAACAGGGTTAATCTGTTCTGGGGAAACGCTTTGTTTTTTCAAAAAACTAATTAGTCTGTCTGCGTTAGAATACTTGCTTTTCATTTTGTTTAGCCGGCTCTTGGTGGCTAAACCAATCTTATAGCTCTTTTCTGTAAGCCTCTTGTCTGCATTATCTTGCCTTAAAAGCATTCTATATTCGGCCCTAGAAGTAAACATTCTGTACGGCTCCTCCGTCCCTTTAGTTATTAAATCGTCTATTAGAACTCCGATATAAGCCTCATCTCTTTTTAAAATAAAAGGCTCTCTGTTTTTTGTTTTTAGAGCTGCGTTTATTCCTGCCATCAACCCTTGTGCTCCGGCCTCCTCGTAGCCTGTTGTTCCATTGATTTGTCCTGCAAAGTAAAGGCCTTTAACAAACTTTGTTTCAAGTGTGTGTTCTAGCTGTGTTGGATGAAAAAAATCATATTCAATTGCATATCCCGGTCTGAAAAATTTAACGTTCTCAAACCCTGCAACAGACCTTAGTGCTCTATATTGAACCTCTTCAGGTAAAGAGGTAGAAAAGCCGTTAACATAGACCTCAACGGTGCTTCTTCCTTCAGGCTCAACAAATAATTGATGGCGATCTCTGTCTGAAAACCTGTGTATTTTGTCTTCGATTGAGGGACAATATCTCGGGCCTATACTTTTTATTCTTCCATTAAACATTGGCGACTTGTCAAAGCCTTCTCTTAAAAGATTGTGAACTTCAATATTGGTGTATGTCATGTGACAGGGTAGTTGGTTTTCTACAGGACTGGTTGTGTCAAGAAATGAAAATTTTTGAGGATCCTTGTCTCCTGGTTGTAGAGTCATTTTTGTATAATCAAGAGACCTGCCGTCAACCCTTGGCGGTGTTCCTGTTTTCATTCTTCCAGAAGAAAACCCTAAGGCTGTCAGATTTTCTGTAAGCCCTTTTGCGGGTCTTTCGCCTGCCCGTCCCCCTCCAAAATTTTTATCGCCCACATGTATAAGGCCGTTTAAAAATGTCCCGTTTGTTAAAACTACTGTTGTTGCTTTTATTTCTGCGCCAAGGGCTGTTTTCACCCCGCTCACTCTGCCTTTTTCTACAATTAGTCCTGAAACCATTTCTTGATAAAAATCTAAATTCTGAGTGTTTTCCAAGAGCTCTCTCCAACACTGGCTAAAAGCAGCTCTATCGCTTTGAACTCGAGGACTCCACATTGCAGGTCCTTTAGAGCGGTTAAGCATTTTAAACTGAATTGCTGTGTTGTCGCTTACAACAGCACTGCAGCCTCCAAGCGCATCAATTTCTCTTACGATTTGTCCTTTTGCAATTCCTCCCATGGCGGGATTGCAAGACATCTGGCCTATCGTTTGCAGGTTCATTGTAACAAGAAGGGTTTTGGCACCAAGATTGGCTGCGGCTGCGGCGGCCTCGCTTCCGGCATGACCTCCTCCAACAACTATTACGTCGTATGTTTTTTTAAACATGCTGTGGTTTCACGTGAAACATTTGATTAGTGCAAGACAAATATACAACGAATAGAAAAAGCATAGGCTAAAGCTCTTTAAGATATTTGTCTTCGAGCGCTCTTATGTTTTTTTGCTGCTCTTGGGTATTGTCCTCATGTCCAAACAGGTGTAAAAGGCCGTGAAGAACAACACGATGGAGTTCTTTTAAAAAGGGTTCGTTGAGTTCGGCGGCATTCGCTCTGACTGCCTGTTCGCAAACAAACACTTCTCCGTGAATTTGGTTTCCACTTGAATAGTCAAAAGCCAAAACATCCGTTGCATAGTTGTGTTTTAGGTGAGCCTGGTTAAGCTTCGTAATTTCTTTTACATCAACAAAACTATATTCAACTTGAAGTAGTTCTTTTTTTTCAGCAGCAGCAATTGTGTTTAGCCATGTTTGAAGAGGCGCCTCGTTTGAAAGAACAAATTCCGTATGATAATAAAACACAATATTGCTCATATTAAACAAAACTACAACAAACATTTGAAGAATTATTGTTTTATCTTTGACAAAAAAAGGAATGGCCGAGAACACAAGAGTTCGTTTTGCTCCAAGCCCAACAGGGCCTCTACATGTCGGGGGGCTTAGAACTGCCTTGTTCAACTATTTGTTTGCCAAACAAGCAGGCGGCTCGTTTATCCTTCGGGTTGAAGACACTGATAAAAAAAGAAAAGTTGAGGGGGCAGAAGAATATGTCATTAGTGCGCTTAAGTGGTGTGGCATTTCTGCTGACGAGTCCGTTGTTGAAGGGGGCGGCGTTGGGCCGTACAGACAAAGCGAAAGAAGTGTTCTATACGAAAACCACGTTAAAATACTAATAGACAAGGGTCTTGCGTATTATGCTTTT
>PBYV01000045.1 GCA_002729765.1 Acidimicrobiaceae bacterium | reverse complement strand
CCAGCTTTTGCTTTCTCTTCGTCAATATGGATCCATTGATGATCTCCAGTTAGGTCAGCAAAAGCATTTATCTTTTCTTGACTTAATTCGAATTCTGGACCCCAGTCACTCCATTCTTCGCCTACGTTGGCGTTCAAGGCGTCTATGTCGTCAAAAGCAATTTCTTCCATTTTTATTTCCTTTTGGTTTATGTTTTACCACTAGTGGCTTCTATTATGTCTCAACTAGCCACGGTAAGTGTAAGGGTATCGCAGGCAGCCTATTGGAGGGAATGTGGACAGACATTATAAAGAGGCATGGGAAGAATTAACAGCAAAGGGAGCCCCATTCTCTTGGTCCAATATTGAAATCAGAAACCACATGACCAGAGTCTACGATTCCGCTCCTGCGACTCTTGTCGATATTTGGAACATGTCAGTTGCCCACGGAGAAAAAGACTATTTGATTTATGGCGACGAGAGAGTTTCTTATGAAGAAGCCCACTTAAAAGTAAATTGCTTCGCTTCGTACCTTCAGAATTTGGGTATCAAACATGGTGACAGGGTTGCAATACTGATGCGAAATTACCCTGAATGGGTTTTAACCTACTGGGCGATTGCCTCATTGGGAGCTGTAGCAGTCGGGATGAATGCATGGTGGACAGGTCCAGAGATCGAATTTGCCGTAGATGATTGTGACCCCAGAGTGATTGTCTGTGATCAGGAAAGAATGGAAAGAATCATTCCGCACTTAAGCACTCTTCGAGGCGAAGGTGACGTCCATGTCGTAGCAGTTAGAACAGAAGTTGATCTACCTGAAGACTCTATTTGCTGGGAGGATGCAATCTCTATTGGTAAAGAAACCCCCAATGTTTCGGGAGTCGCTATTGAGCCTGACGATGATGTATGTGTTTTTTATACATCTGGAACGACTGGTCATCCAAAGGGGGCAGTTTTAACTCATAGAGGAGCTGTTTCGAATCTACTAAATTTGGCATTTTGGTCAACAATGTCAAAATTAGCTGAGCAAAAAGCAGTCGAAGCAGGTGAACCACCAACGGGTTCCGACAAGAAAGTTGGTGAAAGTAATCCTGGTTCTGTATTAGCAGTTCCTCTTTTTCATGTAACAGGTTGCAACTGTTGCATGCACCCTGTTACCGCAGTAGGTGGGAAGCTTGTTCTGATGCACAGATGGAACCCTGAACAAGCTTTAGAGATTATCGAAAGAGAAAGACCTACAACATTTACAGGCGTGCCGACGATGGCGCGAGAGCTTGTAAATAGTCCAGATTTCTCAAAAAGAGACACAAGTAGTCTTGACAGTCTTGGAGGGGGTGGGGCTGCAGTTCAACCTGATCTAGTCCAGAAAATTGAAGAAAGACTTGAAGGTAGACCAAGCACAGGTTACGGATTGACCGAAGTAAATGGTGTAATAACAGTGAACGCTGCACATTTCTTTCTAGCTAAACCAGAATCTGCAGGTTCGCCTTGTCCTGTAATGGAATCCCGAATAGTTAACGAGAAAGGGGAAGATCTGCCCATTGGTGAAGAGGGTGAGCTTTGGGTAAAGGGAGGAAATGTCTTTCGGGGTTATCTGAATAGACCAGAAGCTAATAAAGAGGTTCTCACCGAAGGCTGGTTCCACACCGGAGACATTGCCTACTTCGACGAAGATGGTTTTCTTTTTCTTGTAGATAGAGCTAAAGACATGGTTCTCAGAGGTGGAGAGAACGTTTACTCAGCTGAGGTAGAAGCAGCTATTTATAAGCATCCTTCCATAGCTGAAGCTGCGGTTTTTGCAGTTCCTGATGAACGCCTAGGAGAAACTGTTGGGGTCGCAATTTATTTGCTTCCTGAAACTGCATGCTCAACCCAAGAACTGAAAGACCATGTTGGTTCTCTGATAGCTTCTTTTAAGGTCCCAGAGTATATTTGGTTTGTAGATGAAGCATTGCCTAGAAATGCGAATGGTAAGTTCTTGAAACGAGAACTGAAAGAAAGATTTGTTGGATCATAAAATTTGTAAATGCAAGAGGGGGAGTTAATGAGTATTTATCTGGAAGGCACTAAAGCACCAGTTGACAGTGAAATCACAGCATTTGATTTAGAAGTTACAGGCAATATTCCTGAAGAACTTGAAGGAAGATGGTTGCGTAATGGTCCCAACCCTTTTGGGCCTGTGGACGCGGAGGCTTACCACTGGTTTTTAGGCGATGGGATGATTCATGGTGTTCGACTCCGAGGAGGCAAGGCTGAATGGTATCGGAACCGTTGGGTCAGAGGTAGAGATTTAGCCGAAAAGCTTCAGGAAGAACCGCCAGTAGGAAGTAGTTTCGGGGACTCTGGGTTTTCACCTAACACTTCAGTAATTGGACATGCCGGCACTACTTACGCATTAGTAGAGGCAGGAACCACTCCTGTAGCAATGAAATACGATCTAGAAACTGTTGGGTATGACAATTTTGGTGGAACGTTACCCGGGGCATTTAGTGCTCACACAAAGTTAGATCCTGTCAACAAAGAACTTCATGCAGTCTGTTACGCGTATCCAGATATTCTCGACCGCTTGCAGCATGTGGTGATAGGGGAGGATAACCGGGTAAAAAAAGTTACAGATATTCCAATTGAGGGCATGCCAATGGTTCACGACATGTCACTCACAGAAAAATACGCAATTATTTATGACTTACCGGTTTGTCTTGATTTAGACCTAGCTATAGCAGGAGACCCGTTTCCAATAGCATGGCAAAACGATCGTCAATCAAGAATCGGATTGTTGCCTCGTAATGGGCAAGCATCCGACATCATCTGGTGTGAGGCACCTTCGTGTTACGTCTTTCATCCTGTCAATGCTTTTGAAGTGAGTGAAGGCCAAGATGATAATAAAATCATTATTGACCTTTGTCGATATGAGCGTGTTTTCCAAAAAGATCTTAAAGGCCCTGCAGGTGACACTCCTTCTCAACTAGCAAGATGGACAGTTGATCTGGCAACTCGTACTGTGAGTGAAGAAATTGTTAGTGACTTGGCACATGAGTTCCCAGCTCATGATCCAAGAACTGTAGGTCGTAGACACCGTTATGCCTACACTGCGATTGGTTTTGATTTGGGGCCTACGTATCGAACTGATATGGAAACCGGAGAAGTGGTTTTCCACGATCATGGAGAAGGCCGATTTGGCGGAGAACCAATTTTTGTACCACGCGAAGGATCCACAAGTGAAGAAGATGGATGGGTTTTGGTTTGTGTGAATGATCGAATGGGTTCTCCAGCAGAACTCGTGATATTAGACGCCAATAATATTGAAGAGAAACCTGTAGCTCGAATTCATCTTCCACAAAGAGTCCCTGATGGATTTCATGGTGCATGGGTTCCAGACAGTGTGGTGTCGCCTGATAAATAAAAATTATGCGCAGATTGAACGACAAGAACTTTGCGATTTATTTGAATTAGTCGGACCCGATCACCCCACCTTATGTGAAGGTTGGGATACGGCTGATCTGGCAGCTCATTTAGTGCTCCGTGAAAATTCTTTAAAAGCATTCGGTCTAGTTGTGCCTGGTTATTTAGCGAAAAAGCTTGCTAAAGCGACTAAACAATTGGCTCAAAAAAAGCCATTTGAAGAATTGGTAGAAAAAGTACGTTCAGGCCCCCCATTTTATTTAAAGAGGTTTGATGAAGCCATGAATCTTTTCGAGTTCTTCGTTCACCACGAAGATGTCCGGAGAGGAGTATCAGGATGCACACCTCGCGCTGATATCAACGACCTTGAAGATGCTTTGTGGGTTAAACAAGAGCGGTTTTCCAAACTTTTAGTCAGAGGTCTTAAAGATGTTGACTTAAAACTTTTAAATAGTTCCGGAGAAACGATCCACTTGGGTGGTGGAGGTAAACCAGTGGTTTTAGAGGGTAAACCCAGTGAGATTGCATTGTTTCTTTTCGGTAGACGTGACAACAGCGAAGTTAAGTTATCCGGTGACTCTGAGGCAATAAATGAGATGAAGACTGGAAAACTTGGCGGTTGAGTTCCTATAAGAGTTCTTGGCGAGTTACTGGTTTTGATAAGTGAGGAAATATAAGGATCGCTATTAAGTAAAAAGTCAATCCAAGCGATTGTGTAAAGCCGAATCCGTAGGTCATCGCAAGGATGGTAGTTAAAACGGAACCAATTACTGAAAAGAATCCATTGATGGCCCATGCCCAGGAGATGTAGATGGTTGGGGAGTTGCTAATGCGAGCAATTGACCCTAAACCCAGAGGCATAAATACTCCTAGGCAAAGACCTAGTGGAGCAAGAATTATAAAAGCTGAAAAGAAACGAAACCATAGAGGAAATTGGATTAGAAGATTGGTTAACGGAGTTAATCCGATTAGATAGCTCGCAGTTGTTGTTGAAAGAATAATTAGTAACCAAAGTCGCAATTTCGGTTTGTTGCTAATAAAACTTGAAGAAGCCGATCCGATGCCAGTAAATATTAGAAGTGACGCCAACGTGACGGCCAACGAATAGGTGGGGTAACCAAGCAATAAGACTAGTTTCTGGATCATTGTGATTTCGAGAAGCATAAACCCTATGCCTAAGGCAGCGAAGTAACTAAAAGAAGCTTTTTTGTTAGGAAGTTCAGACCAATCTTTGCGAATTAGATAGAAGGGAAGTAGCAAAAAGGTTGCTGCTAGAAGGACAGAAATTATAAGAAGAAGTATTAGGACACGTTCACCAACTGCTACTTCCGGATCTCGTGCAGGGTCTACAGGTTCAAGGATTTCATTTAAAACGTCGCTGAAATTTTGAAAATGCCAGAAAAATGGAGCATTGTCATGCACTGGGGACAAGTTGTAAGGATAATTGTCGAGAGCATCTTTTAATTGACCGTATGGACTCGAAGCAACAAGTTCAATAGTTTTATTGAGTCCTTTTTGGTTAGGCATATATCTAATTTTTGTTCCTTCTATTGATTCGACGTGCTTTGAAAGACGTTTCAATTCAACAGCCGAAAAGGGTTTCTTTTTGATCAGAATAGTTGAGAGTGAAGCTGGGTAATCTAAAGAGGTTGCGACCACAATATGCTCACTAGGATTTTCTACATTAAGACCGGTAAGGGATTCATAAGCGGTACTGACGTATCGAGCTGTTCGGTTTGGTCTTTGATCGAAATCATATTCTCCAAATTGAGCAACTATTACCCCTTCTTCAGTTAAATGCTCGAATGCTTCATCAAGCATCTCCACAGTGTAGAGATAACTTTCTGAGAGAACGAAAGCGCCTGAACTAGCAGAGTTATTAGCTGCATAACTATCCGGAGCTACGAACCAGATTAGGTCGTAAATTTTGTTAGATCTAGTGAGATGAGTCCGACCATCGCCTGTTGTTAACTTAACTCCCGGCTGGTTGATGAGGCCTCCTGAATATGAGTAGTATTTCTCTTTTAAGAGAGAAGTAGTTACAGGATTAAGTTCTACAGCTTCGATGGATTTAGTTTGAAAAAAAAGTGAAGAGAGAATTTCATGCCCTCCAGCTGAGCCAATAATTAGAGCATTTTCTGGAGAGGGTTCAAAAGTTCGGAATGGAATCGAACGTGGGTCATTTTCAAGATGCGATAGTTTCGAGAAGTTCCCATCAAATTTAATTATGTTTGAACCTAGAAGAGCATCATGGTAAATAAGGTGGCGGTCAAAAAGCTCCTTTTGAACATCGATTCTAAAGACTGGTCCCCATTCGGAGTGTTCGAATTCTATTTCGGCCGTTGATTTGATATTTTCCGTTTTGATTTCAGGTATAAAATTAGGAATCGTTACGGCCAGTAGTGTGATTACAAGTATTGAAATTTTGGATATTTTAGTTAAAACTTCGGAAGATTGATAAAAGAAACTAATAAGAGAAAGAATCATCGCTGTAAGAATTATTGTAAGGGGTGGTCCGAGAGAGATCTGTAAAGGAATGGCGATGATGCACGCTAAAGCAGCTCCTACAAGATCAGTTGCGTATAGACGGTTAATTCTTTCCGGCCTGCTACTCAAGAGAGAGGAGATGGCAAGACCTATCGCAACAAATGGGATGAACAAAGATAGACAAAGAATAACTAACGAGCACACATTTCTAAATGAATCGAGCGTTCCGTAATCCCAAATTTTAGTTGTGTTTATAGGGATTTTAGCGACTATGAAATAACCACAAATTAGAGTAATAGCAGCTAAAAATCCTGATTTTTCTAATATTATATTTTTCGATAGTTGACGCAGGCGGGAAGAAATAGTGAGGAGAACTCCACCACACCCCAAGCCCAATAGTGCTAACCCAATAACGAGATAGGTGTAATAGTAAAAAAGTTTGTAAGAGACGATCCGGGTATAGCTGATTTCAATTAGAAGGCCGCACATGCCTAATGCGAAAATGGTGAAGTAGTCGCGTTTTTCCAGGAGGCTTCTAAGCCTTATTTTCATTTGAGTATCCTAGTTGTTTCTTTTTGCTAGACGGAATCATAGCTAAATTGATTTAAGGGTTATCTTGATGTAATAAATGAAATCAAGAATGGAAAACTTGGCGGTTGAGTTCAGAAAGTATTTGTTCTTAAGAACTAGTTGACGATTAACAGAGCAGTCATGTCGGGATGCAGAGCACAGAAGAGCGGGTAGCTCCCGGGTTTAGAAGTGTCTATCTGAAAATTATCGCCTGGATTTAGAACTCCAGAGTCAAACTCTTCTAATTCAGGCGCATCTGGAGTACCAGCACTAATTGTATGAGGTACAGAGTCGCTGTTATTGAAATAGACACTCTGTCCTGCTTCAACTTCGATTTCATTTTCAAAGGCAAAATTTGTTACCAAAGATTGTTTTGCGCCTTCAGGGAAATTTTCACCTTGCACTAAAAACCGTTCCTCTACAGAACTGGTATTCCCGAAAGGAGCTATGTTCGGATTCCACATTGAGAAAACACCCAGTTCATTGTCGTGTTCTGGACTCACCCAAGCGTGCATCATCCAACCTATAGTTTCATGAAAATTTCCACCTGATTTTTCACATTCTTCTTCAGGTACGAAAGTATCAGTTCCACTGGAGTTACCTCTACAAAGATTTAGGTGCACATGCCAGTTGTCGAGATTACCGGTGAAACCTTTTGGATGGCTATTGTCTTTCTGAGTAGGAGGAAGTATGAAAGCACTTCCAACCAGTATCATCGGCTGCCCATTCCAGACTCCATCGCGGCACTGTCCTAGCGCTTCGCTTGGAAGAGTTCCATCAGCACGTGCATAAAGAATTATTTCAGGTTCACTTGGATCAAATCCGTTACCGAAAGCATCAGCTTTAATAAAATGTGAACCCATATTCGGAGTTTGAATCCGGTCCGATAAGTAACCTTTCTCACAAGCTTTGTTTACATCTTTGTGATCTTCCAGAAATCCATTAAGTAAATCGAGTTCTGCTACCAATTCAGCTAGCTCTTTTGATGAGAGTCCCATTTGTTCGGGTATCGGACTATTTGATTCAAGAAGTTCTTTCAGTTCGAGATAAGAACATGGAAGAATTTCTTCTTGACATCTATATTGTGGACCTATTGGTCCTTCAACTAGCGTTGGTACAACTCCTGCTGATGTTTGCCGAAATACGTATCTTGTGAAGCCTGGAGCGCCTCCAGCAGAAGGATCAAGGTTTCCAGGCAGTAGCCAATCGCTGTCCGATTGATTAAAGCTTGCAGCTTCAGCTATGTACTCGTTTAATTGTTCGACATTTTCTATTGTCAAAGGGTCCACAGAAGCAGTTGTTGCAACAGCTGCGGATAAATTTTCCGAAGTGGCTTCAACGAAAAATAGTTGAAATTCAACGATTGCCGTGTCTTCAACAGACACCACTATTGAGGCTGATGGAGCTTCAACTTGATAGTCGCTTAAGGCAATCTCAAAGTTTCCAACGACCGTCATAATTTCTCCAACTAATTGGGCTTGTAATTCAACTTCGACCTGATTAGTTAGTCCGTTTACTGTCAGAGAACCGGAAACGCTTGATTCAGTCACTTTTTCGTTGTTTATAGAGATTTCTTTATCAAGTGTAAATACTGCGCTTGGGTGAGTACTGGTATTAAGAGCGCTTTGAACTTTTGAGTCTCTCATAGATCTATCAGTTCTGAGTTCTGTCAAATCAGCTGTTATCTCTGCTTTCACAAGAGACCCTTCGACGAAGTTAAGGGTGCCGTCTACTTTAGGAGTTCTTCCTACTGCTGTAACTTCCCCGATACCTCTTGCAAGTTCTTCTTGTATACGGAAACCAACAAAAGAACTTGTTGACTCATCAATACCAAAGGATCCAATTGTTGTGTCAACTAACCATGTCCCCGTTATGTCAGCTACTTCAGTTGAATCCAGCGCAAGAGTTGTAGTTGTTGTGGAAGTAGATGTTGTAACGGTAGGACCAGGAAGCGTTGGGAGTTGGCTATTTTGGGCGGCTACTATCTCTTCCGCTTCAGCTACACACTCTTCCAACGTAGTTTCGTCAGCGAAACATTCTTCTTCGCATTGAAGAGAGTTGGAAGCCAGGCCACAGAGCTCGATTACCGAATCGAAGGACTCTCCCTCAAAAGGAACGGTGAAGGACGACAAAGTAGTCGTAGTTGTAGTCGAGGAAGTTGCTTGCGTGGCGGAGGCTATTTGTATAGCAGATTCCAGATCCGGAGGTGGAGGTGCGTCGTCACGGAGAAGGAACCACCAACCAGCTAGAAGAGCTATGCCGATAAGAGTAGCGGTTGTTAAAAGTAGTTTTTTTGTCATGTTTTATCGATTTGTCTTTCGTTACATACTAGGAGAATTAAAGTGACGATCGCTCGGCTTCTAGCAATTAGAATGAGACTGGGTTACAGATTCGGATTGTCAGGAATTTGGCAATAGTTTTGAAATAATTAATTTTTATTTGGTGGATGGCTAGGTCGAGGTAAAGAAATGATTATGAATGAAGAATTACAACTTCGTTCCCAGAAAGTAGCAGCTAGCAAAGCAGCTTCAGTTGTTTACGCAGTTACACGGTTTCTTCTTCGCGTGTTTCTTTGGTCTTATCTGCGTGTTGAAGTTTCAGGCAAGGAGCATCTTT
>PBYV01000044.1 GCA_002729765.1 Acidimicrobiaceae bacterium | reverse complement strand
TTACCTAGTAATAAAGGTTTACCCTTAACAATTATCCCAGCTTTCTCCGCTGCTATTGACCTTCTCCAACCTTCCGATCCGTCGGTGTGGTCTTTTCCTATGTTTGTTATGACAGCTACTTCTCCTTCAAGGACATTAGTTGCGTCAAAGCGTCCAAGTATTCCAACCTCGACAACAGCTGCGTCAACGCCCTCATTGCTGAATAGTAGAATTGCAGCTGCAGTCAGCAGTTCAAAATAGCTAGGTTCCAATTCATGGCTTTCCACATATTGAGAAACGTCAAAAATTATTTCCGAGAATATCTCTTCAGTGATCTGAGAACCCGCAAGAGTGAAACGCTCTCTAATTGTGTCAACATGCGGACTCATGTAGGACCCGACTCTTAATCCTTTTGAAGAAAGTAGAGATTCAGTCATACTCACAACGGAACCTTTTCCATTTGTTCCAGTTACGTGAATGGTTCGCAAATCTTTATGGGGTTCACCCATGCATTCAACCAGTTCTGACATTGCAGCCAAGCTCAATCCGTGAATACGCCCTGCAGTTGCTTCTCTGTTTATAAAACGATCTAAGTACTGCAGAGCTTCCCTAAAATTCATACCTCTTTAGGATATTGCTAGTGAACTTAAGAAGCGGCGCGATCTGTCTGTTCTTCATCTCTTGGTTCAATTTTTGGGAGCTCTCGTTGAATAACTGTTTCATCATCTACAACTACACGGCCTGCGGTTTTGTCGCCAGGCAATTCATACATGGGGTCTAGCAAAACTTCTTCAAGTATTGCCCTCAAACCTCGAGCTCCTGTTCCTCTCTCAAGAGCCTGTTCAGAAATAGCGTTCAGAGCCCCTTCAGTTACCTCAAGTTCAATGTCTTCGAACTCAAAAATTTTCTCATACTGTTTTATTAGAGCATTTCTAGGTTCGGTCAATATCTTTTTCAAGGCTTCCACATCAAGTTGTGAAACTGTGGCCACTACTGGAAGTCGTCCAATAAATTCAGGTATCAAACCGAACTTGACTAAATCCTCAGGTAAGACTCCTGAAAAAAGTGTTCCTAAATCTTTCTCTTGAGCGGAACGTATATCCGCACCGAAACCAACACCAGCACCTCCAAGACGTGCTTCTATCGTTTCTTCAAGTCCAGCAAAAGCACCACCACAAATAAACAAAATGTTTGTTGTGTCGATCTGTAGAAACTCTTGATGAGGGTGTTTTCTTCCACCTTGTGGTGGAACGGCAGCTTTCGTGCCTTCTAAAATCTTCAATAGAGCCTGTTGAACACCTTCACCTGAAACATCTCTTGTTATTGAAGGGTTTTCGCTCTTTCTGGCTACTTTGTCAACCTCGTCTATATAGATTATTCCTGTTTCAGCTTTTTTAATATCATAGTCGGCGGCTTGAATGAGTTTGAGGAGAATGTTTTCTACGTCTTCGCCTACGTAGCCAGCTTCGGTCAGGGCTGTAGCATCTGCAATAGCAAATGGAACATTTAGCATTCTTGCGAGTGTTTGCGCCATCAAGGTTTTACCACACCCAGTCGGTCCTATGAGAAGAATGTTCGATTTCGAAACCTCAACATCTTCAACTGAAAGGCTTGCAGTTTTTATTCTCTTGTAATGGTTGTATACAGCTACAGAAAGAATTTTCTTAGCCTTTGATTGACCAACAATGTATTCATCAAGAAAAGAAAAGATTTCACGAGGCTTAGGCAACTCCGTCAGTGTGAACTCCGAAGTTTCGGAAAGTTCTTCTTCGATTATCTCATTGCAAAGATCTATACACTCATCGCATATATAAACTCCAGGTCCAGCAATTAATTTCTTTACCTGCTTTTGTGTTTTGCCACAAAATGAACACTTAAGGAGTTCTCCGCCTTCTCCAAACTTGGCCACTTTAAATCGCCCTTTCCTGCATTCTCTTAACTGCTATCACGATCAGGTAACTGCCGAAATAGCTCCGCTGTTATCCGCAAAATTTCTTGAATCGATTACTTCATCAATTATTCCATACTCCACCGCTTCGGATGCAGTCATTACAAAATCGCGATCGGTATCATCGTGGATTTTTTCTGCCGACTGTCCTGTGTGTTTGGCTAAAATTTCCTCCAACTGGGTTTTCAATCTTTGGATTTCTCTTGACGCTAGTTCTATATCTGACACCTGTCCTTCAGCACCGGCATAAGGTTGATGGATAAGAACGCGAGCGTGAGGAAGAGCTAATCTCTTTCCTTTAGATCCGGCTGCAAGTAGTACCGCAGCTGCAGAAGCAGCCTGACCGAAACATATTGTTGTTATGTCAGGTTTTATGTACTGCATGGTGTCATAAATAGCGAAGAGGGCGTTTATGTCACCTCCAGGGGAATTTATATAGAGACTTATATCACGGTCAGGGTTTTCTGACTCTAGGTGTAAAAGTTGCGCAGAAACCAAATTTGCTACCGCGTCATCTATGGGTGTGCCTAGAAAAATGATGTTCTCTTTCAGAAGACGTGAATAGAGATCAAAAGCCCTTTCCCCTCGATTTGTCTGTTCAACAACCGTTGGAACTAGATAATTACTGATACTTAAGTCAGCAAGAGTCATAATTCATCATCTCCGTCATTGTTTTCTTGGTCGACGATTTGATCATCCATCAAATCATCTTCGCTCAGATCGTCCGCACTTACACCATCATTTTCGCTTATTTTTGGGGTAATGTCAGGGATATCCGGTTCTTTAACCTCCAAAATTGCTGAATCCACTTGATTTCCATCCTCATCTAGAAGTTTTACTCGATCAAAAATCCATTGTAAAGCGGCTTCTTTTGCTATATCTGCACGAACATCAATTAGTCTTCCTGACTGTTTCAAAGCATCATGAAGTTCTTCTGCCTTCATCTGCATTTGTGTAGCCATATTTCCTAAGTAGTTCTCGAAAGCTTCTTCCTCTTCATCTAAATATTCAACATGAGCAACCGCTCGTAGACCTAAATCGATACGAGCTGAGACTTCTGCAGTCTCACGAAAGTCTTCTCTTATTGCTTCGATTTCTCCACCGGTTACTTCCAGATATTTGTCCAGTTCAAGACCTTGCGAATTAAGTCTCATTTCTAAGTCCCTGATTCTCCGATCTATCTCTGTTTCTATTAATTCTTCCGGAAGTTCAATATCTACTAGATCACCTATTTCTTTCGCTATGAGATCACGAGCTAGCATTCCAACCTGTTCAGATTTTGTTTCATTCATTCGATGTCTGAGATCTACTAGCAGTTCGTCCGCTGTTTCGAATTCGGACACTTGAGAAGCGAACTCATTGTCAACTTCGGGCAAAATGCGGATCTGCACTTGTCCTACCTTTATGGCTATAGAAAATGAACTGTCTTCTTCTGTGGGATGTTTTGCCTCAAACTCGAGTTGATCTCCTTCTGAGCTGCCAGTTAGATACTCATCAACTTCAGGTAAAACCGTTCCGCTGCCGACTTCGTAAAGATATTCAGTTGCACTAAGGCCAGGCACGGCTTCACCATCTTGTGTTCCCTCTATATCAATTGTGACAAGGTCACCCTCTTCAGCGGGTTTTTCAGCCTCTTCAAGTGTTGCTAAATGTTTTCTCATTGAATCCAGCTGTGTTTGAAATTCTTCTTCCGTTACTTCTGGTGAAGGAACCTCAACTTCCAGTGATCCATGTCCACTTATCGAAGGTTTGGGCCGAATCGGGATAGTTGCGTCGAACGTAACGGAACCATGACTTATATCACTCGTGATTTCAATCTCTGGAGGACCAATAGCATCCACTTCGTTCTCAATCAGAGCTCTGCCATAGTAGGTGGGCAATGAATGCTCAAGGGCGTCTTGCCTTCCAGCGGCCGGTCCGAGCCGGGCTTCAATTACCTTCCGGGGAATTTTGCCTGGTCGAAAGCCAGGTAGTTTTATATTTTTCGAAATTCGCTTTAAAGCTTCGTCAACTTCACGGTCGAATTCTTCGTCTTCTATTACGACACTTAGTTTAATTTTGTCGTCATCTTGAGTTGTAATTTTTGAATCCACAGACATGGGAGTGTATCGCCACACTTAGTTCTCTAAACATCATGATTCTCTCTTATTTACACCTCAGAACAAACTCTGACCGCTACCATCGATACTGACTGCGGGTGTAGTTCAATGGTAGAACCTGAGGTTTCCAACCTCATGATCGGAGTTCGATTCTCCGTACCCGCTCAAAACCACAGGTCAGAGCGTTAAAGACAAGCTGTGACAACTAATTAACTCTCAATGTTAAAAAAATTTTGTTTTTTTCACTCGCATCGCTCTAACATCACATTGTGTTAATTGCTCAAATATCTGACATTCACATACGTGACCATCTAGGAATGTTCGGCGGACTCGTAGACACCTCAAAAACTTTAGAAAAAGCAATCCAGCTTTTAAACGCTCTTGACCCTCAACCAGACGTCGTTCTGGCAACAGGTGATTTAACTGATGATGGAACCAAAGAACAGTACTCTCAGTTTCTTGAAATCATTTCCGCTCTAAATGCTCCTCTCTTACCACTTCCCGGTAACCATGATGATTACTCGGAATTTCTTAACGCTTTTTCCTCGACACTCCCTGATGAGATACCAGAAAAGCACTGCAGTTACGTAATCGATAATTTTCCTGTGAGGCTGATCGCTTTAGACACTTCTCTTCCTGGACAACATGACGCTCTTTTCAGCGAGGACCATGAACTCTGGCTCTCCAGGGTTCTTTCACAAGAGAAGGAGAAACCGACGCTTCTTTTTACCCATTTCCCACCATTCGAAACTGGTATTAATTTTATGGACCTTTCAGGTTTGAAATCTGCTGACCGTCTCGAAAAAATAATTCGAAACAACCCTCAAGTTAAGTTGGTAGTTGCAGGCCATGTCCACCGACCTATTCAGACATCTTTCGCTTCCACATTGATCTCAGTATGTCCTTCAACAGGCAATCAGTTGAAACTTGATTTAAATCCTAAAAACGGCTCTGCTGTGGATGAACCTCCAGGCTTTCAACTTCACTTATGGAAAAATGACCGTTTCGTAACTCATACCGGAATTATCTGGGATGGAAAAGAGTTAGACATGTCTCAGTACGTCGCATATGTGAACGAGAAAATTTCGAAAAACGAAGGCATTATAAAAGACTGAAATATCGCCTTTCAGGGGCAACTTATTTGTAGAGTCAATACCTATGTCTGAAATTCAAATCACTGAGCACCCGCGCCGAGATCAGGTTTTCACACCGGAAGCAACAGAATTTATTACAAACCTAGTTAGAGAATTTCGTGACGAGCGGAACGAACTGCTTGATGCTCGAAAGGTGAGACAAAAAGATTTTGAATCTGGTGTAAGACCGGACTTCTTAGAAGAGACTAAAACAGTTCGCGAGGGAGATTGGAAAGTGTCCCCTCCACCTGAAGACATTGCTGATCGTCGAGTTGAAATCACAGGTCCCACAGAACGCAAAATGATGATAAATGCACTTAATTCAGGTGCAAAGGTGTTTATGGCTGACTGCGAAGACTCCTCAACCCCAACTTGGAACAACGTTCTAGAAGGTCAAATAAATATACGCGATGCTTTTCGCCGTGAGCTTGCTCTCGAAACAGAAGACAAGAAATACCGACTAAACGATGAAATAGCAACACTGTTCATAAGACCCAGAGGATGGCACCTGTCAGAAAAAAACGTTGTAATAGATGGACAACCAGCACCCGCCAGCTTGATTGATTTTGGGCTCGTAATATTCCATAACGCACAAAATTCAATTCAACGTGGCACGGGACCATATTTCTATCTACCTAAACTTGAAAGTCACAAAGAAGCACGTCTTTGGAACAAAGTGTTTTGCTTCGCTCAGGAAACTCTAGGAATACCTCATGGATCTACTAGAGCAACCGTACTCATCGAAACAATTCTCGCAGCATTTGAGATGGATGAAATACTCTATGAACTTAAAGACCATTCCGCGGGTCTGAACGCTGGAAGATGGGATTACATTTTCAGCGTTGCTAAAAAATTCTCCTTGGACTCAACTTTCGTTTTACCTGACCGTTCCGATGTCACTATGACAGTTCCTTTCATGCGTGCTTACACAGAACTCATGGTTTCCACATGCCACAAAAGAGGTGCACATGCAATTGGTGGCATGAGCGCATTTATACCAAACCGCAGAGACCCCGAAGTAACAGAAGAGGCCCTTAAAAAAGTTTCAACAGATAAAAGCCGTGAAGCAGCAGATGGATGTGACGGAACATGGGTTGCTCACCCTGACCTAGTGGAAATCGCAGTTGAAGAGTTTAATAAAGTTCTCCAAGATAAACCCAACCAAATCGATCGACTGAGAGATGATGTTTCAGTATCTGCTGAAGACCTACTGTCAATAGATCAAACAGGCGGAGCAATAACCATGGAAGGGTTAAGAATCAACGTGGATATAGGTTTACGTTATATTGCCTCTTGGTTAGCTGGCACCGGTGCAGCTGCAATCAACAATCTTATGGAAGACGCAGCCACTGCCGAAATTAGTAGAGCACAAGTATGGCAATGGGTTCGCCACGGAAAAGAACTAGATAATGGTGAGACTGTGACTACTGACCTAGTTAAAAACATTATCGAACAAGAATTAACTGCTATAGAAGAAGACATGGGAACAGAACAATTCAACGCTTTTCCTTTTGATCAAGCAAAAAAAGTTTTTGAGGAAGTAGCTTTAGCGGATGAATTTGTAGATTTCTTAACCTTGCCGGCTTACGAAATTATCGATTAACAGCCGCCAGATTATTAACCAGAAAGGCAAAAATGAAAGAAAGTTTCAAGAAGCAGGTAGAAGATCTTGAACAAGATTGGGCGAACAACGAACGCTGGAATGGGATCAAACGAGATTATTCAGCAGAGGACGTAGTTCGACTACGAGGATCGATACTCCCCCAGTACTCTTTAGCAGAACATGGAGCAAAATTACTCTGGGAGAGGCTCCACGACATGGATTATGTGCATGCCCTGGGAGCTTTAACTGGTGGGCAAGCAATCCAGTACGTTAAAGCTGGCCTTCCTGCAATCTATCTATCTGGTTGGCAGGTAGCCGGCGATGCTAATTTGTCTGGCGAAATTTACCCTGACCAGAGTTTGTATCCCGTAAATTCTGTTCCTTCAGTTGTTGAGCGGATCAACAATGCGCTTAGACGCGCAGACCAAATTGAATGGACTGAAAACAATGGTGAGGCGACTCGAGAGTGGATGGCCCCAATTGTCGCTGATGCTGAAGCTGGTTTCGGTGGAGCTTTAAACGTATTTGAGCTGACTAAAAGCATGATCGAGGCTGGTGCTGCCGGAGTCCACTTAGAAGATCAACTTTCATCTGAAAAGAAATGCGGGCACATGGGTGGCAAAGTTCTAATACCTACCCAACAGCACGTGCGAACTCTCACAGCTTCACGTTTAGCTGCCGATGTAATGGGTGTTCCCACAGTTTTAATAGCCAGAACTGACGCTTTAGGTGCCAACCTAATAACCAGTGATATTGACGATAGGGACAAAGAGTTCCTTACCGGTGAGAGAACTCCAGAAGGTTTTTACGCCACAGAACCTGGAATGGCCACTCCGATTATGAGAGGTTTGGCTTACGCTCCTTACGCTGACTTAATCTGGTGTGAAACAAGCACACCAGATCTGGACGAAGCCAAAATTTTCGCTGAAGGAATCCATGCAGAGTTTCCAGACAAAATGTTGGCATACAACTGTTCACCTTCATTCAATTGGAGGTCACATCTAGACGATGAAACAATCGCTAAATTCCAAAAAGAACTTGGCGCTATGGGCTATAAATTCATCTTTATTACTCTTGCGGGATGGCATGCATTGAACGCTTCAGCTTTCGATCTCGCTGTCGGATATACAGATAGCGATATGAGCGCTTATGTGGATCTGCAGGATCGCGAGTTTGAAATGGAATCTGACGGATATTCTGCTACACGCCACCAACGTGAAGTAGGAGCAGGTTATTTCGACGATGTCTCAACGGTTATAACAGGCGGGTCAGGTTCAACTCTGGCACTGTCAGGTTCAACAGAAGAAGAACAATTCTGATCAAAAGTGGCACGAATGCAAAACCTGAACTAAATAAATAAAGTATGAAATTGTCTTCGAAAGTATTTTCTCGCTACTTCCTAACGACTCTTTCTATTATCTTTTCCATTTCACTAGTAGGTACTCTTTCTGCTGGCGGTTCGACTTCCTCCTTGGGAGCAATAGTCGAAAATGGTGTAATTTTTCCAATTATTGAAGATACGGAGTTGGGAAAAATAGTTACAACTCCCTGTAATACAGAAATTATTCATAACGGTGGGGAGTTTTTAGAAACAGTTGATGTGCTACTTGATCCAGGTCACGGAGGTCCAGAAACTGGTTCTGTGGGAGCCAATGGACTTGTTGAAAGGGACCTGAATCTAATAGTCGCACTTCTAGTTGAAAAAGAACTTTTGTCTTTAGGCTACACAGTTGCCCTAACTCGTAGAACTGATCTTCATATGCCTATCCGTCAAAGAACAGCGATTGCTAACTCTCTTTCACCTAAAGCGTTTGTTTCAATTCACCACAATGGAGGCGCTCAAAGAAGATCAGACGTTCCCGGTACGGAAACCTTTCATCAAATAAACAGTTCTGAATCGAAACGTTTAGCCGGATTGTTATTCGAAGAAATTTTCGAATCTTTCAATAATTTTTGGGTTCCATGGGTTAATACTGTTCATAATGGAGCATCTTCAAGGCTTTCTGAACCAGGCCGTGATGCTTACGGCATACTTCGTAATACTCCCAATGTTCCTACTGCTATAGCTGAAGCTGCGTACCTTTCGAATCCCCCTGAAGCTCAAGTTCTGATTATGCCTGAAGTTCAACAAGTTGAAGCTGAAGCTATAGCAAGAGCGATACATCGTTTTATTTCAACCACAGATCCCGGTTCAGGCTTCAAACCTTCTTTTATCGACGGAGTCATGACAGGAACAGGAAGCGCTAGAGGCTGCATAGATTCAAAACATGGGGAAGATTTAAGAATAACTGTTGCTTACAGTAATGAAGAGTTTGAATCATTAATTTCTGCGGCGAAAAAAGCTGGTATGAGTATTGAAGAATTGCAATTGTTCGGCGTGCATGCTCTAGATCTTTTCTTACAACTTGATTCAGATGTCACATCATCAGAAGAAAAGATTTCACCCCCTACCGTTTCTGGTTCCAATGTTTCGAACGTCAGCTGGCCTGCTGAAAGTCAGCCAGCACTTGTGAGAGTTGCTAGAGCATATGGTTTTAGTTTTTCAGAAGTTCAGAAACTTGGAGCTACTTTGATGGTTTTTCTAACCAGTTTGGAGTGAATAACCGCTAGTTAATCTCTGGAGGTTTTCGGTCTGCTTTTAATTTTGATCGGTGTTTTTTTACTTGAAGTCTTTTTTCGTTAGAGCTTCGACTTGGTTTCGTCAGTTTTCTTTTTTTCTCGGTCTGGATAGCTTCAACAAGCATTTTTTCCATTCTATGTATCGCTTTTTTCCTATTTCTGTTTTGTGAACGAGTTGAATCTTCAACAACTCTCAAAGATTCACCAAGTTTTGCTATAAGAAGACTTTTTGTGTGGTCATCAATTTCAGTTAAACCGATTATGGCTAGTTCAGCCTCTACGCGTGTGTTTGATTTGTTAGCGTGTTGACCTCCGGGGCCACCTGAAGGATTGAAACTCCAAACGATCTCTGAAACTGGTATACGGAGGCCCGGTTTCATGAAGAGGTAATTGTCTTTCCCAAATGACATACTTCCAGATTAGAAGTTCTCTGAAGGTCATGGAGGGATCCGGCGCTTAGCACCCCCGGCAGGATTCGAACCTGCGGCCAGCGGAATAGAAGTCCGCTGCTCTGTCCGGACTGAGCTACGGGGGCTAAATCATTTCTTGTGTTTAAAGGTTATCGTCACCTTGAAGGGTGCTGAGGTAGTTTTGTTTTGATCTCTTATTTTTTTCTTAGACGCTCCGGAGATACATCTGCGTAGTTTAAACCTGTTTCGTTGAAATGTTCAGACGGTTTTCCCTCTGTTATCAAATCTGATAATAGTCTTCCAGCTCCAGGGGATGTCATGATTCCTGTTCCTCCCTGTCCCACAAACCAATAAAATGAACTCTCATCAGGGTCAACTCCTATGACCATTGATCGGTCTGGAGCGAAAGTTCGTAAACCAGTCCAAGCTGTTTGAACACTACGGATATCTAAGGTCGTTGCTTTATTAATACGCTCTATTGCAAGTGCAACATCGGCTTCATCATGTTTTGCATCGCAAGGTTCCGAAGGGTTTTCTTCAGCTAAAGAGCAGAGAAACTGGAGGCCATCTGGTTTGCAATAAAAACGTAAATCTATGTCAGCTATCATCGCCCATTTCTGCATGTCAAGATCGTTACTGTTTACTGTGAATGCTGTTCTTCTTTTCGGTTGTAAACCAACAGGTTTAACTCCGGCCCGTGAAGCAACTTGATCACCCCAAGCTCCGGCTGCATTGATGATTAGATCAACAGGAATTTCTCCTGTTTTTGTTTCAAGGATCCAGGAATCTCCACTTCGTCTTGCTGAATCAACTCGTGTTGAAACCATAATTTGGCCTCCGTTTTTTCGAAAATGATTCAAATAAGCCTGATGTAAACAATGGACGTCTATATCTCCTGCTCCTTCGTCTACGACAAAACGATCTAAACCTTCTTCTCGAAGTGCCGGAAACCTTTTTTTCGCTTCGGATTTGCTGATTTCTTTAGTGGGTATCCTCCCAGAACTATTTTTCTCTAAAAAACGATCTACCGATGAGCTCTGTTCAACAGTTGCTATGTGCATGACATCTCGCGGTATTACGAAAATATTTTCTGTTAAACCTTCAGGTGGGTTCAAAAGGAAATCAACACTTGCTTTAGCAATGCTTCTAGTTGATTCAACTCCATCATTTTCGAGAAGCAGAGCAGCTGAACGTCCTGTTGTGTGGTGTCCCATTTGATCTTCTGCTTCTAGAAGAATGATTTCAAGACTGGCATCGGCTTTTAACAAATGATACGCAGCGGTGGCGCCTGCTATTCCCCCACCGATAACACCTACACGTTTTCGCAAATTTCCGGTCCTTTACCTAGGAGGAACATCTTCTCACAAAATTCATCTAAAAAAATAGGCGGTTGAAGGCTTTTCGTGGCGTATCATGGCCTCACTTGGTGACCGTAGCTCAGCTAGGTTAGAGCACCTGTTTGTGGTACAGGATGTCGGGGGTTCAAATCCCCTCGGTCACCCCAACATATTTAAATAACTGTGTTTGAATAAACGGTCTTTAGTAAGATCGTTATCTATGCGCCTCTAGCTCAATTGGCAGAGCATTTGACTCTTAATCAACAGGTTCCGGGTTCAAGTCCCGGGGGGCGTACTCTTAAAGCCAGAACGGAAAAACCCAGAAGTCTCATGTCCCGGCGCAACATCCGCCGACACAGGAACATGACAGAGACATGGGAACTACAC
>PBYV01000043.1 GCA_002729765.1 Acidimicrobiaceae bacterium | reverse complement strand
TGAACGGTTCCCATTATACAACCCGGAGCGATTCCTGTAGATCCTTCCTCTTTTTCTGAATACTGAGATGAATAAGCTCTTGTTACGGCTGTACCACTGGCTATGTCTGTATTAGCAGAAGAATAAACAGTCATTGCAGTATCTGTTGCAATTGCTGTTACAATTGAATATGATGATGAATTAGTATAAACTACGTCGTTTACTTGTAATTCCGAAGTAAAGGCTGTACCAGTTCCTGTAACTGTTCCTTCTGTTGCTGCGAATGCTATCGCAATGGTTCCGGTCAATAAGCCGGATGGAATGTCAGCACCACAAAGTGATACCTTCATTGAGTTGCCTAACTGGCCGGCATACTTGGCTGCGAATTCCCCGTAATCATTTGAGGCGCCCGAACCACCGAATTCTGTGTAATAAGTATTATAATAAGACTCATCACTTTTAATCAAAACTGCGTTTGCTGAATCTGTAGTTGCGTTATATGCTGATGTATTTGCTACTCGAACAACATTCAAATTTTGTCCGTAGGCTAAAAAATTTGCCGCTGAAAAAAAACTTAGATATGTTGAAGAGTCAGGCTTCTGGAAGTTTTCAACCAGTAGATCTTCACTGCTTACACTAACGATTTTATCTATAGGTCCCCAGCGAAAAGCCCCAGCAAAAGCACCTGCAGTCGTTCCAGATTCAGGTACTATGGTAGTTAAATCTATTTCGCGAGTAACTACTCCTGGACTTACTGTAAATGCCATCTTCTTCTCCTGTAATCGCTGAAAAAATTTATTAAGTTCATGTACTATTGTTACTGATATTATTTATAAATAACCAAGCTTACACTCCGTATATGCTATGCCCTTGATCTCTTAGTGCTTGATCTTCACGTTGTACTTTCCATCGCGTGCCTTCATCATCAACGATAGTTTCCGGTTCTAGGCCATCTTCAATAAATCCGAAAGGTAGAAATGATTCATCTATTTCTTTCATTTTCTCATGATACATTTTCTCCCTCAGATCAAAATCTGTTAATTCTTTAAAATAGTTCTGATTTGTTAACCATGCAAAGATAACCAATGTAATAACTAAATCATCATGGTGTCCTTCTTCGGCCTCATATGATTCTTTTTTAGCTGAGAAAGATGTTAGCTCATATATTATATCATAATCTGTAATGATGAGTTTATCTTCTTCTATTAAATTCTTTAAAGTTGAACAACCTAAGCGTTTAACTTGTTTTGTAGTTCTTACACCCCATTGTGCGTTTTTACCAAATCCACCACCCAATTGTTGTCCACCTCTTCCCTTCCAATTCATCATCAGCATATTTTCATATTCCATGTCCTGATGGAGGGTTATTGCTACTTGCTCTCCTATATCATTGACCTCTACTAATACAAACGCATCATTATAATGTTTAGCTGCTTTATATATAAAATTTGGATACAACATAGGAGATATTTCATTATCTCTATATTTTGCAACAACCTTATAAGGAAGAGTTGTGCTATCTATCACTGTAAATGCAGAATAATCTAATTGTAAACCTTTTGCTGTATCGCATACTATTGTATAAGTATGCTTTTCAATTGGTTGTTCAAATATATCTAAATTCTCATAAGAATGAATTGGCGTCTTAAATGCCATAGATCTTAATTTTGATCCGGCCACCAATGTTCTCGTACTGCCAATAAATTCAGTTTCGAATTCTTGTGAGAATTGTCTTTCGCTTGTATTACGAACCGTCTCTTCTTTCCATGTTTGATCTCTGCCGGGAATCTCAGACCAATGGACTTCAATAGGTATATAGTTACTTCTTCTTTCTTCTGCATCTACCCACATCTTATAAAATTGGTTCAAACCTAAAGGAGTAGATACAATAAAAACTTTAGTAGTTTGTCCTGATGATATAGTAGGATAAACTGAAGTAAAAAATTCTTCGGCTAATTCTTTTGGTACGTGAGCAAACTCGTCTAAGAAAATTATGTTAAAAGATGATCCACGAACCGCTGATGATGATGTAGCTGCGGCTAATACTTTCGAACCATTCTCTAATTCTATATTTCCTTTGTTCCAAGCTAAAACACCTTGCTGTAACCATATAGGTAAATTTTCATAAGACAGTTTTAATCTATCTAATAATTCTCTAGCGAGAGAACCTTTATTTGCTAATATACCTACTTGTACGTTTTCATTAAAAAGAATGTAATGTAAGAAAAAAGCGATAATAGTGGTTGACTTACCAGACTGTCGCGGCATCTTACATATTACAAAACGGTTCTCATGAAATTTGCGAACCATGTTTTCCTGAAAAGGATATAGATCAAAATCTACTAAACCTTTATCAACATGAATAATTTTAACGTACTGTGTAATGAAGTGAACAGGATCGTTCTGACATTTAATATATTCAGTTAATTGTTCTTCAGTGAATTCAACTGGGACATTAGCTGCTTTTAACTTTGGGTTACCTAGGTAGTGTATACCCATTCATTTACCTTGCTATTGTATATTTCTTACGTTTTTCCAATCAATGGAATCATACTCAGTGGATGTTGTTTTTTTAAAATGCCTTGAATCAATAGATTTAAGAAATTCTTCTCCTGTTGGGTCGCCGTCGTCGCGAGTATAAAACACCTCTGTTTTCCGAATATGTTTTCTAACCGTCGTGCCGTTTGTCTCTCTTATAGCGCGCCGCGTTTTTCTAAAATTTCTCACTTTGACGTGCTTCATTTATGTGCCCCTCTATGCTGAACCATATTTTTTCGGGCCTGTCTTTGCCTTTTTGGTTCGTCTCTTATTATCTGTCGGGAAATGGGTTTCATTTTTCTATTAATGACGGAAGCTTTCATTGTTTTCCACATCCTCTTTTTCATGGCACCCACAGTACCTTTTAATTTCATTATAGCACCTGGAATGACTTGCCTATGTGTTCTTTGTCTAGAAGAAGTTTGAACTTTCTGTTTTGTTTTTCTTTTTAATTGTGATCTTTTCTTCTGTCTTTGGAAAGTGGCTCTTTTAGCCATTCTTTTCATTCGACGACCTTGCTTTCTCATTCGCTGGCCGTATGTAGCCATAGATTCTTTTTCCTGCAATGATGTACAATCTTCTTCTAATCCCAGATCATCCATTTCAATCCATTCGTAGAAACTGTCCAATTCTCCGGCATCCTCTACCTCTTCAATGAATTCTAATATGGCTTCATCTATACAGACTAGTTCTTCAAATGTTAACATATATTTCCTTAAATTAACCGTCCAGCTAGCATACCGATTAGTGCTACTATAATCGCAACCGCACTAGTAATGATTATTCTATTTTGTTTTAGTTGTTGTTCCACTAATAAAATCTTTATTTCTTCTATACTAATTTTTACCTTATCGATTCTCTCATGTATTACTAATCTATCTTCTTTAAATGTTTCTCTCAATTCTTCGTACTTTTCTTCCAATCGTTGATATCTTTCCGCGCATAAATCTACATGCGTCTCCAAGCTTGTTTTTTCGGTTTTTGATGCAGGTTTACGCGTTGCCATTTTTATTAACCTTAATTAGATTTTTCTTAATCTATATTAGATTTTTCAAGGTCTGCCATTTCTTTATGTTCTGGATCATCTTTATCTTTGAACCAGTAGTCCGTTGACTTACTAAGCACCGCGACATAGGCGCCCACCATTATATTAATTAGATCGCGAGATTCTGTAGGGAGTGAACCCATAAACAATAACCAAACTAAAAATAAAAATGTACAAACTATAATTAAACTTAAAATAAACCGCGACCAAAAATTTAACTTTTTACGTCGTTCGGTACCTTCAAATATCAATGCTTTCATTGGATCACTTTTCCATGCTTTAGATTCACTATCAGAGTACATCTCTTCACTAGTATTTATCTTATCATCATCTAGCCGATTCTTTTTACTTAAAATAGACATTTTTATCCTTTATGCGTCCCATATTGGTATATAATATTCATTACCAGCAATTTCAACTTTAATCCTACCATCACTCGCACCGGAGTTAGTAGCTACCGAGGAACTAGCCTGTGTAGTCATAATTCTGAATGCATCTGCACCACCAAATTTAATTGTACGGCTTCCGGGAATATCCATTCCATCTTCATCAATAGTTACACTTGTTTGCATTGTCCCTGCATTCATAACATTAAGTTCTATTTCACCATCTTCAGAGCCATCTGTAATAGTCTTTTGCTTACCACCAACTTGTGCAAAATTTATTTCTTCACTAGCAGAATTAGTTCCTTTAAATTTTACTTTACCTACTGCGTTTCCATTAGATCCTGTTTCATTTCGATGTAATTGTATAATTGCTTCACTATTAGTATCTTGAACATCTATATCAACACAATTTATAGTAGTAGCTCCGGTGATTGTACCACTCATTGTGACTCCTCCAGATGTATTAACACTCGCAGCACCGGTACCCGAAGAAACAACTTTTGTTCCTGTAATTGTTGTTGCACCAGCAATAGCACCAGCCATAGTAATGCCACCTGCTGTCTTTATACTTTCTGTGCCAGTAGAGGCCACATTAATTTTATTACCTGTAACTAATCCGCTTGATGTAACGGCACCGCCTTCATAAGAAGTAACCGCTGTCATTGCACCGACATTATCAATTGCTCTGCTAGCACCTAATATTAAAACTTTATTTGCTAATGCTGTGCCGTTAGTAATACCTGTGAATTCAGTATTTAATCTTATATTTGTTGAATCAGTACCACTATCATTAATAACTCTAAAAGTATTATCATCAAATAACATATTTGTTTTGGCACCATATGTTGTAGTACTATCGCTACCGTCTTCAAGATCGTTTTTCTGTACTGTATGTTTAGATCCGCCGGCGGTGCCTGTAGTAAATGCGAACTTTGATGTCGTAGAATTATACTTAAGATATCTGTCATTTGCTAAATTAGAAGTATCTACATCATCAAGTTTTAATAATCTTACTTCACCCGAGCCTCCCATTGCACTAGAAAAATCTCTTGATCTCCTAGATATCGCACTAAGATTTTGTTCTACTAAAGAAAGTCTTTTATCATAATCAATTTCAACATTTTCTTTTTTTACACGCGCTGATTGTTGTTCCTGGCCTATTCTATCTGCAATTAATTTTATAGGATCTTCTTTAACCGGTTCTTCGTATGGTATATCTTCAGGAACCTCAGCGACTAATTCGTCTGGTAATTCCTCTTGAATTGGTTCAGGTTCACTAATTTTTATTTCTGATTCTAATTCTAGTGGTATTTTTGGTACCGGAGATGTCACAAAAGAATCTATCATTTTCTCAAATTCAGATATGCCTTCAAGTCCGGCATATGATTCCATCATTTTTTCAAATTGAGATATACTTTTATCAGCCATGCGTTTCCTATAAATTTATATATTATATGATATTTATAAATTTACATTTAAAGTGTGGTACCAAGTTTTATTTTTATCATCGTATTTGTATATAACACATCTGTTGATTTTGCAGATTCAGATTTGGCTCTTTGTTTGACCGCACATTCTCTTGTGGTTTCATACACATACTGTTCTATCTGTGGTTGAATAAGCTGATTGTCATGTAAAAACATGGTAAACCACTCCCACGAATGTTCTGACTCATATTTGTCTACTGTACATTTAGCAATCTCATATGCATCTCTAGGTGTCATTAATTGTTGAACTTTTAGATTTGCAGCCATAGTAAAAAAGTATCTTGCATACCAATACACCTTTTCCCCTTCTGGCCATGGTTCATATCCCCCTGTTTCTTGTACAACAACCTCTTTTTCTTCAATGGGTGGTTGCAGTTGAGTGGTACAACCACCAATCAACATTGCCATAACCAATATTATTATTTTAAACATTTCTTAACCTCCATTTTAATCATTTGTCAGTACGGGCTCTCCCCTATCATAATATTTAAATTTTCCTTTTTTGCATTCCCCGGCTCTTTTTCTTTTAAGGTATGCGCCGTCCACAAATACTTTTCCTTCGTACTCACACTCTGCAAAAAATGGGGTCATTGGATATGGCCAATTATTCTTTGATGAACAAGATGTACTGAATAATAAAAATATTATACATGACAATATTTTTATATTATCCATAAGGTCTTTTCTCTATATTTTTATGTGGTGCTTCTTTTTCTACACATTGTCTATATGGTTTTGAATAATCAGCATTTTTCCAAGAAATTGTTCCTCTTTTTAATCCATCATCTACCCAATGACCGAAACAACCTCCTGTAATTGAACTGCAACCGGTAACCATCCATGTCGCCATCATTATAAAAATTAATAACAGCTTATGCATTAATTTCCTTTCTATTGATCATTAATACTATTATTTATATATAAGAGGGGGGAAGAACTGGGGGAGATAGAGGGTTGTTGAGAGACAACCCCCCCTCATATTAAAGTTTGACTAATCTGAGACAACCATTTGCGTCTCTTTCCAGTTTCATTGAACGATACAATTTGCCTGGATAGAAAGAATCAAGATGACAGTCTTTATGAGTTAAACACTTTGTGTAAGGATAACCACTCATTATATGAGTATCAACCATTTTACGATAAACTGCCCAGCCCTCAGTTATTGGGTTGGGTTGTTTATACGCCCCCACTAGTTCTGAACAGGGAATGGGTTTGTAACACCTTTAACGAAGTATTGCATAGTCTCAAGTTGTGGTCTTTGAATTTCACCGGCAGGAATTTTTGTTCCATCCTGTTTAGTAACTCCTTGATCAAAAGGAAAATATGTTCCCATTTCATCATTGATCCAATTCATCTTGACAGTCTCAACTTTATTAATAACTGAACCTGGTACATTCTTACCCCATGGAGATAGACCTACACAATTTTCATGTAAGCCCCACGCCCATCGTTGATTCATTTCTAACTTACCGCTAGCAAGTTGATCAACGATATGTTTATAAAGAACGTTCCAATTGAACATCATACCTGTGATGTATCGATCTGGTCCATTATCACCCATAGGTGCATCATTACCCATACTCCAAACTTCTTTACCATCAGATTTCCAAGCTCTTTGTGCAAGTGAAACCACACTAGGTGAATCAGTTGTTGTATAGAGAATATCATTACCATCATCTAAGAGTGCTTTAGCAGCATCCATATCTTTTGGTGGATCAAACCAAGAGTTTATCCAAACAACTTTAACTTTAATATCTGGATTAACTGTTTGAGCTCCTAGAGTAAGAGCATTAATGTTTCGAATGATTTCTGGAATTGGATGTGATCCAACTACACCAATACTGTTTGTCTTCGTCAACAGTCCAGCTGCAATCCCTGTAAGGTATCGTGCTTGAAATGAGTGACAAACATAATTGTCCATGTTTTTGTCATTACCCTTATAACCAGTTGCATGTAAGAAAATAGTATTTTTATTTTTCTCTGCAGCCTTCACCATTGGATCCATATAGCCAAACGATGTTGCGAAAACAATATCGTGTTTTCTTGCAAGTTTGGAAAATACTTTTTTGGAATCTGACTCTGGTACCATCTCAACCATTGAGACTTTGTAACCATGTTTTGTCAAAGATTGAAATCCTTGATGATGTCGCATTGACCAGCCACCATCATTATGTGGCCCCACTAGAACATAACCTACTGATATTTGCTTAGCACTAACGTGCGCAATTCCTACTGTTACAGCCATTGCAACGGCTGCTATAATAGCAATAATTTTCTTCATATAAACCCCTTCCAGAGTTAAGTTGTTAAAATAGGTCGCTTCCACTACCTATTATAATTAAAACTGCCCCTCCTCAGTTGATCCCTTAATTGAACTAAGATCTGAACTACCAGTACAAATCTGTGCAACTTGATCAAAATAAGATGCACCAACTTCCCGTTGATGTTTGACAGCTGTGAACCCTCGACTCTGAGCAGCGAACTCTTTTTCTTGTAGTTCGACAAACCCAGTCATTCCATTGTCTCTATATTTTTCAGACAATTCGAACATACTATAGTTTAGAGAATGAAATCCCGCAAGGGTTATAAATTGAAATTTAACATTTAATTCACCCAATTCATCTTTAAAACTTCGTATTTCTTTATCATTTAATTTTGCTTTCCAATTGAAAGATGGGGAACAGTTATATGCAAACATTTTATCTGGATATTCAACCTGAATTTCTCTTACGAATTCTGTTATTTCTCCTATGTCTGGTACTCCTGTTTCCATCCAAATTAAATCACAATATGGAGCATAAGCAAGTCCTCTTGAAACTGCCTGCTCCATTCCTGCTTTCACCTTGAAAAAACCTTCTTCGGTGCGATCTGATTTTTTTCCACCTACCATGGAACCGCCCCATTCTTTTTCTATAATAAATTCACTATCATACACGTCACTATCACTATTTAATAATGCGCCAGAAAGTGCATCAGTTCTTGCAATAATAATAGTTGGAACATTCATAATATCTGCTGCTAATCTTGATGCTATAAGTTTATTAACCATTTCTGAAGTAGAAACTAAAACTTTTCCGCCCATATGTCCGCATTTTTTTGCAGAGGATAACTGATCTTCTAAATGGATTCCCGCAGCACCGGATTCAATTAAATGTTTAACTAGTTCATGTGTATTAAGAACTCCACCGAATCCCGATTCTGCATCTGCGATAATTGGAAGAAAATAATCTATTTCCCCTTGTCGATCTTCCATTGTTTGGATTTGATCCGCTCGTATAAATGTATTATTGATTCTTTTAACTACGGTCGGAACACTACCAACTGAATACAAAGATTGGTCTGGATACATCTCTAAACTATCATTTGCATCCCCTGCAACTTGCCAACCACTCAGGTAGACTGCCTCTAAACCCGCTTTGGCTTGTTGCATTGCTTGGTTACCAGTTAGTGCACCTAGTGCGCTAACATATTTTTGAGTATGAAATTTTTCCCAAAGTTTTTCTGCGCCGTTTAATGCGAGAGTGTATTCTATATTAATAGATCCACTTAATTTTTTAACGTCTTGGGTAGTATAAGGTCTTTGAATATATTTTTGTCGTTCGCTGAGATCATTATGTTTCATCATTTACGATTGACTCCGCTGGATACATTGTTTACTTGTTATATTGTATTTATAATTTAATAATATCCATCTATCGTAAATTTATAACTGAGCTTTTAATGTTTCCACATACTTCGCAATTGCATGTGTTAATCCATCCGTTTTACTTATCAATCCATTATCGTTGTCAGGGCCCCAATCCAATGTTTGACTGTCTATGAAAAGTCCTGTGTGAGCATAAGGCCAAATAGGAGTAAAAGGGATAGGATCGCTAAGACGAACCACGCGCCAATGAGTGGGTTGTCCAC
>PBYV01000042.1 GCA_002729765.1 Acidimicrobiaceae bacterium | reverse complement strand
GACGACATCAAATCAATGCTTACTACTTTGAAAGCAGACCTAGAATCTGGTGCGATGAGCGCATGCGTATGGGACGCAGACAGCAACCCAGCATGTAGCGCAGGAGACCCAGAAGTTGCTGCTGGCTTTGATGGAACAACAATCAAAATAGGAATTATAAATGATTCCAGTGGACCAGCAGCTATTATCGGTAAACCATTACAAGCAGGGGTTGCAACCTATTATGAATGGGTTAACTCGCAAGGTGGTATTGCTGGTAAATATCCTGTTGAACTCGTAGAAGCTGATAGTACTTACAACCCCAGTGTTGCTGTTCAGGCATACAACGACATGAAAGATGACATAGCTATAGTAGGTAATCTTTTTGGAACGCCTGTTGTAACTGCGCTTCTTGAGTCATTAAATGAAGATGGCTTAATGGCAGTTCCTGCATCACTTGACTCAGCTTGGGTTCGTGAATCTAATTTGATCCCATGGGGAGCTCCTTATCAAGTTCAAGTCATCAATGGAATTGACTGGTGGTTGAATGAAGGCGGAGGTTCGACAGATCAGGTTTATTGCAGTTTGATCCAGGATGATCCATATGGAGAGGCCGGTCAGGCTGGACTTGAATGGATTGCTCCAAAGGCAGGAATCACAATTACTGAAACTGCAAGGTACGTTTCTGGGGATGCTGATTTCAGCGCTCAGATTGGACAACTGCAAGGATCAGGATGTGAAGTGGTGTGGCTCACAGCGCTTCCTTCTGCAGTAGGCGGAATAGGTGGTGCTGCTGCAGGTGCAGGTTTCGCACCCACATGGATAGGTCAATCCCCGGTATGGATTAATGTTTTTGCTGCTTCAGCTTTAGCCCCATATCTACAAGAAAACCTCGTCATTATTGGCGAGGGAGGCACTTGGGGAGACACAAGTATGCCTGGTGCTGTTGCAATGATGGAAAGAATGGCTACCTACGCACCAGATCAAGAACCTGATTACTATTTTGCGGCCGGATATGTAATGGCTATGGCGAGTGCAGGAGCACTCGAACAAGCTGTGGCCAACGGTGATCTGTCACGTGAAGGAATCCTTCAAGCTTCTACTCAAATGAGTGTTGACTATGAGGGTCTTTCAGGTGACTATCAGTATGGTCAGGTTGATGAAAGACAGCCAGCAACAGCAAATACGATTTTCCGAGTAAATCCGGAAGTTCCAAACGGTGTTGAAGCTGTAGTTATCGGATACGAGAGCGAATACGCTTCCGATTACGATTTCTAATTGAATTGACAATGTAGTTAGGGCCCATGGGTTAAACCCATGGGCCCTAAGCTTTTTAGTTGGTTAACATGATCCCAATGGAACTCAATTTAGATAACAGGGGGTCGCTGATACTCTCAGTAGAGAACCTTGAAGTCGTTTACAACGAAGTGATATTAGTTCTTCGTGGTATTTCAATGAATGTATCGCAGGGTGAAATTGTTGCTCTATTAGGTGCAAATGGTGCTGGGAAAACAACTTTATTACGTTCAATTACTGGGTTGTTGGAACTCCATAGAGGCCGAATAACGAAAGGTTCTGTGTCTTTTCTTGGCGAAAAAATAAATAGAGATGATCCGTCGAAATTAGTTCGCGCTGGTTTGTCGCAAGTCATGGAAGGTAGAAGAATTTTTGCAGAACTAACAGTTGAAGAAAACCTTCGAGCAGGCGCCTATACAGTGACGTCACGTCAGAAAATTTCAGAAGCACATGATCGTGTTGTAAGTCTTTTTCCAGTTTTGGCTTCTCGTTCCCGTTCGACGGCAGGTTATCTTTCAGGCGGAGAACAACAAATGCTAGCTATTGGTAGAGCACTGATGACTTCGCCAAAATTATTAGTGTTAGATGAGCCATCTTTGGGACTTGCACCATTACTTGTTCAACAAATCAGAGACATTATTGAAACAGTAAATAAACAAGGAACAAGTGTTTTGTTGGTAGAACAAAATGCGACCATGGCACTTTCAATAGCAAATCGTGGATACGTGCTTGAAAATGGAAGAATTGTTCGTGATGGATCAAGTGATGAGCTATTACAGGATGATGATATAAAAGAGTTTTATTTAGGTGTTGGAGAAGCAGGTAGACGTTCTTTTAAAGACGTAAAAACTTACCGTCGAAGAAAGAGATGGAGCGCTTGATGAGCTCATCGACGATACTCGACGTAAGTGATGTGACACTTCGTTTTGGAGGAGTGACCGCTCTTGAAGAAGTAAGTTTCAGTGTTCAGCCAGGAGAACTTTTTGCGATCATTGGTCCCAATGGTGCTGGTAAAACATCAATTTTTAATTGCATAAACGGTGTGTATAAACCTGAGAAGGGTTCGATTTCATTTGAGGACAAGGAATTGATAGGTAAAAGACCTGTAAATGTAGCGCGTCTGGGTGTAGGTAGGACTTTTCAAAATCTTGGCTTATTTATGAATTTAAATCTCATTGATAATTTGCTACTCGGTCGGCATCTTCAGATGAAGACAGGATTTTTGTCTGGAGCTCTATGGTGGGGTCGCGCTAAGAACGAAGAAATAGTAAATCGTCAAAAAATCGAAATAATTATCGATCTGCTTGAACTCCAACCTTATCGATATCAACCAGTTGGTTTGCTCCCTTATGGAATCCAGAAACGTGTTGAATTAGGAAGAGCTCTTGCTATGGAGCCAAGGATTCTTCTTTTAGATGAACCTGTTGCAGGCATGAATCTTGAAGAGACTGAAGACATGGCTAGGTACATTCTGGAAATAAACAATCAATTGAAGATTTCCATTTTGCTTGTTGAACATGACATGGCAATGGTGATGGATATAGCAGATTGTGTAATGGCACTTGACTTTGGACAAACAATTGTGACTGGACCGCCAAAAGAAGTGCAAAGTGACCAGCGTGTGGTTGCTGCTTACTTAGGGGAAGCATCATGAATTCTGAAGTCGGTAGTGAAATGAACGTTAAAGAAAATGAAATTATCAACTTGCCAGCCAAACTTCTTGAACACTCACAGAAACGTCCTAAAGATGTTGCAATGCGACACAAGAAGTTTGGAATTTGGAGAGAATTCACATGGGAACAATATTTGGAAAAGGTCCGATCCGCCGCTTTTGGGTTTCATGAACTTGGAGTTCGAGAAGGCGACAAGATTGCAATTCATTCGGAAAATCGACCTGAATGGGTTTTCGCAGATATAGGTGCTCAAACAATTGGTTCTGTTTCAGTTGGAATTTATCCAACAAGTCCAGCGCCTGAAGTTGAGTATCTTCTAAATCACTCCGAAGCCAGTGTCTTAGTTGTTGAAGACGAAGAGCAACTTGACAAAGCACTAGAGGCATGGGATCGATTAGAAAAGTTACAGAAAATAGTTGTCATTGAACCGCGAGGAGTAAAGGAACTGGATGATCCGAGAATTATTACGTTTCAAGAGCTACTTGACTTAGGTGATTTGGTTGTTGGAAAAAGTTTTGAGGAAATGATTAAATCCATTCCATCTTCTGAAACAGCAATAATTGTTTACACGTCAGGTACAACAGGTCCGCCTAAAGGAGCGATGATAACCCATGAAAATTTGAGATTCGCTGCAATTACATGGGGCCTTGTTTACGAATATCGACAAGATGACGAGGTTTTGTCATATCTTCCTTTATGTCATGTAGCTGAGCGCGTCATCTCCGTTGCCAATGCTGTATATCACGGTTATGTAGTCAACTTTGGAGAAGATACCAATTCCTTCATGGAAGATTTACGTGAAGTGCAACCAACGTTTTTTTTGGGAGTTCCCCGTGTATGGGAAAAAATGTTGGCGGCAATTCAGATTCGTTCAAATGATGCAACTTGGTTAAAACGGATTCTGTTTAATTTTTGGATAAAAAAGGGTGGGTTAATATTACAAAGGCGCTTAACAAATAAAAGCACTTTTGTTGATCCAATATTGTTTCGAATCGGTTGGTTATTTGTTTTCAGGTCATTGAAAAAGAGAATAGGAATGATGCGAGTGCGTGAGGCTCTCTCGGGTGCAGCGCCTATTGCTCCTCAAGTGCTTGAATTTTTAATGTCTGTAGGTGTGCCTGTTCGTGAAGGATATGGGATGACTGAAAATACCGCTGTTGCAACTATTGTTCCAACTGATGAACTAATTTTAGGTTCTGTTGGTAAACCACTTCCTCTTTCTGAAGTTCGTATAGCTGAAGATGGAGAAATACTCACCCGTTCAGAAGGGACATTTAATGGGTATTTCAAAAATCCCGAAGCAACTAAAGAAACGATTATCGATGGATGGCTACATACTGGTGATATTGGTCAAATAGACGAACTTGGTCATTTGTGGATTACAGATCGTAAAAAAGACATAATCATTACAGCTGGTGGAAAGAATCTTTCACCGTCTGAAATAGAAAACCGTATAAAAGTCTCCCCTTATGTGAGAGAAGCCATGGTTATTGGAGATAGGCGAAAATACCTGACAGCGTTGATTGGTATCGAGAGTGACACGGTGGGAGATTGGGCCACTCGCCAAGGGATTCCTTACACGACCTATGAAGACCTTTCATCCAAAGTTGAAGTAAATGATTTGGTTTCCACAATTATTAATGAAGCAAACAAAGATTTTGCTCAAGTGGAAACTATTAAATATTTCAAATTACTACCAATAGAACTTGATCATGAAGATGGTCAACTTACTGCCACGCAAAAGGTGAAACGTTCAACTCTCACTGAGCAATTCACTGAATTGATTGAAAGTATGTATTAATGGATCAACTTTTACAAGGTTTGTTTGATGGGGTTGCCCTAGGCGCTAGATATTCATTGATTGTTCTAGGTTTTGTGGTGATCTACCGGGCAACTGGAATAATCAATTTTGCTCAAGGTGGTTTTCTTCTTATAGGGGCATTTTTAACCTATAACTTCAGTCAGACATGGGGATGGAACTTTTATCTTTCTTTACTTTTATCAATGATAGTTACTTCGATTATCGCGGTCTTGGTGCAGCTACTACTTTTACACCGTTCATTAAAAGAAATCTCTGCTGGTATTTTTTGTTTAATTTCTTGGTCAGTATTTTTTTATAACGGTAATAGTCACTTAGTTTCCTTGATAATTGGATTTTTTGTTGGACTATGCGTTTATTTCTTAGTTCGAAGAATCGAAATTCGTTTCGGAGCTGGTCAGTTAAATGAATTGCCAGTCTTTGGGGCAATTATTGTGACTATAGGAATACTTTTTGTAATTAAACAAGTGGTTCCATCTATTTGGGGGTTCGCTGAAAAAAATATGGGAGACCCTTGGGGTTTCAAGATAGTGAAATTAGGTGGTTTAGTTTTCACACACGCAAAGCTCTGGACAATTGCTTTAACTGCAATTGCGCTTTTAGGTTTTTTCTTAGTTAATCGGTATACAAAAATTGGTATTGCTATGAGAGCCGCACATTTTGATCATGAAGCTGCTTTTGCTCAAGGTATTTCCTTAAAGATAGTTTTTGCTACTGCTTTTGGAATCGCTGGTGCAGTGGCTGCTCTAGCTGGAACTGCAACTGGTGTGGGGATCGCACAGTTGACACCGAACATGGACTTAATAGTTTTTCTTGCTTTTCCAGCAATGATTTTAGGGGGTTTTGATTCTCCGGGTGGTGCAGTGGTCGGAGGAATTATGGTTGGGATCATCCAGAACTTAACGAAGGTGTATCAGCCTGAATGGGATTTGGATTGGTTGGGAGTCGGATTTGACAGAGTGATGGTCTTTATCGTGATGCTTATCATTTTAATGATTCGACCATATGGACTTTTTGGTACAAAAGAAGTTCACAGAGTGTGAGTTGATATGTCTAATCCTTCAAAAGAATTAAAGGTTCGCTATCAGCAAGATTTAATGCTTTGGAGAACTCCTGTGTTAAGAGTTGGACTATTTATTCTTATAGCTCTTTATATTTTCAGTCCGATAATTTGGGAGAGTTTTGTAGTAACAAAATTTTTAGATGACGTGGGGCTTACCATGACAACGCTTAATTATGCTGGCGTGTTTGCTGTCGGTGCTATTGGTTTAAATTTGCTGACTGGGTATGCGGGACAAGTTTCACTTGGACATTCTGTTTTTGTGGGAGCCGGAGCTTATTTTGCTGCATATGCAGGATCGGCATGGGATTTGCCTTTCATAGTTTGGTTGCCGGGTTCAGTAATAATTGGTTTTCTAATCGGTTTCATAGTAGGACCTTTAGCACTTCGACTCCGCGGAAACTATTTAGTTGTTGTAACTCTAGGTTTGGTTTTCTTAGGGGATCATATTTTCAGAAATTGGAAATCAGTTACTGGAGGTAGTACGGGAGTTTCGGTTACGGGAACCTCACTGAAACTTGGTCCTCTTGATTTTAGGAATTTTGAAATTTTTGGTTACGAATTTGAAAAATCTCAGTCATTTTTTTGGCTTATTTGGGGTTTCGTTGCACTTGTTGCACTACTTGTAAAAAACATAGTGAGAACAAGACCAGGAAGGGCATTACAAGCAGTAAGAGATCGTGACATCGCTGCTGAAATTATCGGAGTAGATCTCTTACATTACAAGACGATGGCATTTGCAATTTCTAGTTCAATCGCTGCTCTTGCCGGAGCACTTTTCGGGGTATTGCAATCATTTATAAGCCCGATTGATTTCGGATTGTTAGTAGCAATTCAGTACATAGCGATAATTATTTTAGGAGGCATGGGAACAATCCATGGCTCAATAATCGGCGCTCTTGTTATAGGAAGTCTCCCCAGACTTGTAGAAAATATTTCTAGAGATTATGACCTTCCAGGTGTCAGTGGAGATCAAGGAGGAATTGGAGGCATGCTTTCTATCTCTTCTCTAAATCACATCATTTATGGCACACTTATCGCTGCATTTTTACTACTTGAACCTAGAGGAATCGCAGGAATATGGATGCGCGTAAAAACTTATTTTAAAACTTGGCCTTTTTCGTATTAACAGAAATTTTTCGTATGGTCATTAGAATTCAACGTCTGAGAGAATGTAAAAAGAATATGATTTTATTTAATAGGGAGAGTTATGAGCGATATTCGATATGGAGCTCGATCGCAAGAAGCGATTCGTAACAGAGAGCTCGAAGCAACAGGCCGAGAGACGTGGTCAGATTCTTTAGAAGCTGTTTATGAAACTGATCCTGAAGTAATTGCGGCTGTTTTGCCGCCACCTTTACAACCAGGACCGGAACCACTAGTAAGGCTTAATATTTCAACAGTAACCATGCCTGGTAATTTGATCTTTGGGGCTGGATGGTTCGGAGTTCAAGCTTGTCATGGTGAAGTTTTAGGAGAATATCCACTGTTGATGCCGATGACTACCGAACAAGCGACAGTTGGAGGCCGTGAGACATTTGGGGAACCTAAAAAGATTGCAGAGATTCAAGCAAAAAGAGAAGGTAATGATGTCCACAGCACAATAAAGCGTTTAGGTTTCACAGTCGCAGAGATAAAAGGCAAGATCATAGGTGAAAGAGACTTGATATCAAATGAAAGAATTGATTTTTATTTCAAGTTGTTTCCATCACCTGAAGGGCCTACAAAACTTGATGGAGATCCTTTTATAGTGCATTCAAAAAAATCGTCACGTGAACGAAAAGCAGAAGTTGTAGACGGTGAAGTCATTTTGGGCGATTCACCGTTAGATCCGGTATCAGATTTACCGGTAAGAAAATTGCATTCAATTACTCTTTCCCAGCGTGCAACAGTGGTCAATGCTCGGACTGTAGGGACTGTTCCTGCCGAAAATTTGGTACCTTTTGTTCACCAACGTTACGACGATCTTTCAGTTCTAGGAGTAAAAGATAGTGATGACTAAGGAGAGTAAATGTCTATAGAAATAAGTAAAGGCGAAGAGCCATATTTAATTGTTTCTTCTGATACACATGCCGGACTCCAGTGTGAGGATTATCGTCCTTATCTTGAGTCATCTCTACATGATGAGTTTGACAAATATGTAGAAGAAAGACATGAACATCGACGGATTGCCGAAGAGGTTAACGCTGAGTTTTTAGAGCAATGGGAGGGAGAAAATGAGGAAGGGCTTAAAGGAGCTTATGATTCTTCGGTCAGAAATGGTGTAATGGATACTGATGGAATTTCTGGTGAAATAATTTTTGCTGATGGCGATGCTGTCACAGGACAAGAATCACCACCTTTTGGCGCCGGTTTAGCTGCTGGCCAAATTACTGATTCAAAACTTGCTTTTGGAGGAGCGAGAGCTCACAATCGTTGGTTAGAAGAATTTTGTGGGGATGACCCTGTTAGACGAGCTGGCATCGCTTTAGTGCCAATAACCCATGACGTAGATGAAGCTGTGAAAGAAATAGAAACACTTGCTGAAAAGCCAGGTATTTATGGTGTGATGGTTCCAACTATGTGGCATGGTTTCCCCCCTTATGGTTCTGATCATTACGACAAGGTATGGGCGGCTTGTAGCGAAACTGGTCTAGTAGTTCATACTCATTCTGGGGAAGCAGATTTTCCAAGTTATGGGGAAAATGTTGCAATGTATATCGGTGAGGTGCCTTTTTGGACACACAGAATTTTGTGGCAACTTTTGTTTTCAGGCAAGTTTGATCGTTTTCCTGGTTTGAAATATGCAGTAGTTGAATGCGGATCTTTTTGGATCGGAGATATTTTGTGGAAAGCCGATATTAATTTCGGTGGTACTAACAAAATAAAAAAAATGGGTTCAAGAATGAAGGGATTAATATCGCGACTTCCTTCAGAATATTTTGGTTCGAATGTTTTCATAGGTGCTTCTACTATGTCGCGAGAGGAAATCAGACGTAGACATGTAAATGGAATCGACGCTTTAATGTGGGGTACTGATTATCCGCATCCTGAAGGATCTTGGCCAAATACAGTTGAGCGACTTGAGAATGACTTTAAAGATGTTTCGATTGAAGACACTCGTCGTTTGCTCGGAATTAACGCTGTTGAATGCTATGGACTTGATTTCGAAGGGCTAAATGCTGTTGCAAATCGTGTTGGCCCAACTCCGAAACAACTAAATCAAGATCCTGAATTGAGAACTTCTGAAAATGCACTACGTGAAGCCCGCTGGTGGCTTGATGAATACGGTTGTGAATTACAGTACTGAGGATTTGTATGGATGAACATCATGTAATCATTTCTGCCGATAGCCATTGTGGTGCAGATTTACGTCAATATAAAGATTATTTGGAAACTAAATTTCACAATGATTTCGATGAGTGGGCAGATGTAATTGAAGCCGATCAAGTCAGAATGGATGAATTATATGCAGGCTTAGAAAAATCACCCCGAAATGTCGGAATCGGTGGAGATCCGGAACTTGATGCTGATCGTAATTTTTCAAGTTCTCGTCGCTTAAAGGAGCAAGAAGATGATGGTGTTGTAGCGATGGTACTGTTTCCGAACACTACACCACCCTTTGCACCTCCTTCAGCGAGTCCTTTTGAAGCGCCGCCTTATAGTGATGATTTTGAAAAAAGATGGGCGGGTTTAAGAGCTCATAATAGGTGGTTAGCGGACTTTGTTTCTGAAGCGCCAGAAAGACGTGCAGGAGTGGCACAGATTTTTCTTGGGGATGTTGAAGGTTCAGTAGAAGAAATTAAATGGGCATTTGACAATGGTTTAAGAGGGGGGATTTTGGTTCCTGGGGCTCCTCCCGATTCACCGTTTGAACCCTTATATTCGCCAAGCTATGAACCTATATGGTCTGCTGCTGCAGATTTTGAAATGCCTTTGAACCATCATGCGGGAGGAGCGACACCTGATTTCGGATCTTATTTCCCTGCTTCGTTAGCTGTTTTTATGATTGAAGTCACATGGTGGAGTCAAAGAGCGCTTTGGCATTTGATGTTTAGTGGAGTTTTTGAACGACATGCAAACTTGCAGTTCGTTAACACCGAGACTGGGACTGCATGGTTGCCTGACACATTAGAAAAACTTGATTCGTTCTATGAACGAATGAAATACGGGAAATATGGTTCGGAAACTATTTTTGGAGGGATGGCGGTTGAACAACTATCACTGAAACCTAGTGAGTATTGGCAAAGGCAATGTCATATTGGAGCAAGTTTTCTGAGGCCGACAGAGGCTCATTTATGTAAGGAAATTGGTATCGATAAAATTATGTGGGGATCTGATTATCCCCATACTGAAGGTTCTTATCCATACACGCGTGACCACCTTCGTTTAACTTTCGCCGATTTTTCTACGGAAGAGGCAACACAAATTTTGACTGAGAATGCTGCCCGCTTGTACAAGTTTGATGTTGATTCACTCCGACCTTTAGCTAAAAAAGTTTGTCCAACAAAAGCCGAAGTATCAACTCCAATCAATTATGCAGAAATAGCTGAAGAAGCGAAAGGCTGTCCTGGTATGAACCCTTTGAATCAGGTGCAGTAAGTATGACTTTGAAACCTTTAGAGCTAACAAATGAAATAGCTGTTGTTACAGGTGGGGCAAATGGAATAGGAAAAGGAATTGTAAAAGCTCTTCTCGAACAAGAAATGAAAGTCGTCATAGCTGATATTGAAAAATCTGTACTTGATAAAACAGTAGAAGAGCTTTCAAGTTTTGGTGAAGTATCTGGTTTTGTAACTGATGTAAGTGATCCTGTTTCAGTCGAATCGTTAGCAGATCACGTTTTTTCAACTTTCGATAAGTGCACCTTATTGTTTAACAACGCAGGTGTTGGTTCTGGAGGCGGAGGTAAAGCATGGGAGCATGAACCAAATGATTGGAAGTGGTGTTTTAGTGTAAATGTTTTCGGAATGTCGAATGGAGTGATGGCTTTCGTTCCTCGAATGCTCGAATCAGGTAAACCGGGTCATGTAATTAATACCTCTTCAGGTGACGGTGGTTTCGCACCAGTTCCAATGGCTTCTATTTATGCGTCGAGTAAAGCTGCTGTAAGTTGTTTCACTGAAGCTTTACAGCATCAACTAGTTCTGGAAGATAAAGATATAGGGGCATCTGTTTTTTATCCTTCAGGTGGTCTTATGAATACAGGCCTTTTCAACTCACAGAGAAACCGACCAAGTGAACTGGAAAGAGTTAAAAATCCTGCCAAACGTAAACCCATGACTTTTGAAGAATTAAAAAATATGCTCGAACAGTCTGGTCGTGAAGTACAAATAGCAGATCTTGATGATCTGGGCAGATTTGTAGTTAAGAGTGTTATCAAACGGCAATACATTATTGCTAAAGATCTTGATGAAACTGTTGAACTGCTCCACCGCAGGGCTGACGCGATAGAACGTTTTGAAGTCCCACCCCATCATGAAATGGGGCTTTGAAAGCTTTTGGAATTGGCGGAAGGTGTGGGATTCGAACCCACGGTGACCCGGAGGCCACAACGGCTTTCGAGGCCGCCCCATTCGTCCGCTCTGGCAACCTTCCTTAACACATTGATGGTACTGCGGTTACAGAATTACTAAGTTTATTAGCGATTAACACTAAAGAAATTACTCAGAAGTTCTGAACATTCTAATGATTTAACTTCACCGACGATTTCTATTTGATGATTCAGACGAGGATCGACTCCTAGATTGTAAAGAGATCCCAAAGAACCAGCTTCTATATTTGGTGCTCCCCAAATCACTTTTTTAATTCGCGATGCCCAAATTGCCCCCGCGCACATAGGGCATGGTTCCAGTGTGACAACTAGAGTAGCTGTTTCCAGTCTCCAATTTTTTCCAAATTTTGCGGCGTCTCGTATGGCCAGAATTTCTGCATGTGAAGTTGGATCGTTTGTTGTTTCTCTTTCGTTATGTCTACTGGCAACAATTTGACCGTCAATTTCAATGACTGCCCCTATAGGGACCTCTCCAGCGTTTTTTGCAGAGATTGCTTCTTGAATTGCAAGTTCCATTAATTCATCGTTTGTCATATGCGAACGATAACCCCTTTTATAATTCTTCGACAAAGACTCTTTTAAGAAAAAAATATAAATGGACTAAAAAGTCGGCGATAACCTTTAGTTAGGTTCCTTTTGAATCTTGGAAGGTTGCGAGAGTGGACGATTCGGTCACCTTGGAAAGGTGATGTGGCCTCCGGGTCACCATGGGTTCGAATCCCATACCTTCCTCCAGCTTCTATAAGATCAAATTAGGTTTATATGATTTTTTCTGTCTATCTCTACCTCGTATCTTACGAAGACACAGTCTGCTACTAGGCTTCGGTTCGATGGAATTCACATCTTTGTATCGCCGGTATAGGCCCCGTTGTTTTGCGGACATGAAAGGTCAAGATCACGTAGTTGCTGCCTTGCAAAATGCGATAAGACAAAACCGTGTTTTTCATGCATATCTGTTAAGTGGACCTAGAGGAACTGGTAAGACAACAGCAGCGCGAATTCTTGCAAAAGCACTAAATTGTGAACTTATTCAAGACGGTGAACCGTGTTGTGAGTGTGAGTCATGTTTATCTATTGACAAAGGGTCCTCTTTTGATTTGCATGAATTGGATGCAGCTTCGAATAATAAGGTAGATGACATTCGCGACTTGTTGTCAAAGGTGGCTTTGGGTACTCCAGGTCGAACCAAGGTGTATCTATTAGACGAGGTTCACATGCTTACTTCTGGGGCAGAAAATGCGCTGTTGAAAACATTAGAGGAACCACCTGATCACGTCATTTTTGTGATGGCAACAACTGAGCCACATAAAGTCGTAGAAACGATACGAAGTCGATCGCAACATTTAGAACTTAATTTGCTACCAACTGAACAGCTTCGGGAGTTGCTTGAAGAAATTTCAAAAGATGCTGGTTTGGAAGTTGGTGATGAAGGTTTAAACCAAGCAATTCGTGAAGCTAAAGGTTCAGCACGCGATGCATTATCCGCACTCGATAAAATTGTTGCTGGAGGTTCAAGTTTTCTTGAAAATTCTGTTGATGAATTATTAGATGGAATAGCCACAAGAGATTCTAAAAAAACACTTAAAGCAATTAATGCAGCAATTGCAACAGGTAAAGAACCGAGACTAATTGGAGAGAATTTGTTGTCTTCATTAAGAGAAGCTTTTTTATCCTCGATGGGAGTGCCGCTAGAAGGTTTAACTGAAGAAGAAAAAGCAAAAACAAAGAATTTTACCGACCAAGTTACCCCTGCTTTGATCACGCGATCATTGGAAATTTTAGGACTCTCTCTTATTGACATGAGAAGATCACCAGATCCGCGTGTAGATCTTGAAGTTGCATTGGTGAAAATTGCATCGAGTCAACCCCCTTCTGATTCTTCTGCAATTGATTTATTGGAATCCAGAGTGGCTCTGTTAGAGGAAACAATCAAAGATTTGAAATTAACTAAAAGTGTAAAAGATGAGATTCAGGTCAGTTCTCCTTCTGTTGAAGAATCAAGTAAAGAAACTTCAGATGCAAAGTCAGCACAAATTGATACGGGTAATAAAGAAAATGACAAAAGTAAATCTTCAGAAGATCTTTCAAAAATTGATAGCGAAATAAAAGATTTTCCAACCAAAGAACAGTTTCTCGATTCGTGGGTAGAGGAGTTGTTACCCAAACTTTCAAAAAAAGCGAGAGCTAGATTTTCAGCAGGTAGACCTGTTTCAGTTGATGGAAATGGCGTAATGATTGCTCTACCAAATGAACCACATCTCCGGCGTTGTAGTGAGTTGTTAGGTGAGGTAGAAGCATCAATTAAAAATACATTTGGTGTTGCGGTGCCAGTTTTACTTTCTGTCGATGGTTCATCATCTTCGATTTCACCACCTAAGCCTGCGAAACCTTCAAAACCGGTAAAGAATGATGAAGATTTAGATTTATCTGGTTTGGTTGAAGCAGATCCTAATTCTGGTTCAGCTGTTGAAAGACTTTCGCAAGCTTTTCCTGGTGCAGAAATAGTTGAGTCAGAATAGAGATATTTTAGAAATGGTATTTTATGTACATTGATGCTGTAGAAGAAGTGATTGACGCTCTGGGCCGGTTGCCGGGCATCGGACCTAAATCAGCTCAAAGAATAACTTTTCATTTGATGCGACTTCCTGTTGAGGACATAGAACGTTTAACAAGTGCGATTTCAGTAATGAAAGAAAAAATTAGATTTTGTGATTCGTGTTTTAATATTTCTGAACATGAACTATGTCCTATTTGTGAAGACAGTCAACGCGACAATGGGATGCTATGTGTTGTTGAAGAACCAAAAGATATTATCGCCTTAGAGAAAACAGCTGAATTTAAAGGTCGGTATCACGTTTTAGGTGGCTCTATAAGTCCTATTGATGGCATTGGACCTGAGCAATTGAAAGTAGCGGAACTTCTTAGGCGAATTGAACCTGAAAAAATTGAAGAGGTTATTATCGCTATGAATCCAAATATCGAAGGTGAGGCAACTGCTATATATATGGCTCGTTTACTTGAACCGTTGGGTGTAAAAGTTACAAAAATAGCTAGTGGATTACCTGTTGGTGGAGATTTGGAATATGCGGATGAATTGACTTTAGGAAGAGCATTATTGGGTCGGTATCCAGTAAATGAAGAATACAAAAATGTATAAAATGAACGCCTGCAACTGGGAAGCTAACCAGTTGCAGGCGTTCTAAAGTTGGGTGGAGGGAGTTTCCCAACACTTTACGATTACATTACAAGATTTACAAAAATATTACAAATTTGTTACAGAATGCTTTAAATAAACGAAAATATAAGTAAAAATGCAGTGGAGAATTAAGTGATATTAAATCAAATTGATCATGTGGCAATAGCCGTACACGATTTAGAAGCAGCTATTGAATATTACGGGAGAGCTTTTGGAGCTGAAGTATGTCACCGTGAGAAGGTAGAAAAAGATGCTGTCGAAGAAGCATTAATTAGAGTTGGAGAATCCTATATTCAGTTAACTACTGGCACTAGTCCAGAGTCACCTATTTCTATTTTTTTAGATAAAAGAGGAGAAGGAATCCATCATATTGGTTATCGAGTTGATGACTGCCAAAAGGCTTTAGACAGTCTTGTCAACGCCGGTGGAAGAGCCATTGACGAAAAACCAAGGCCTGGTTCACGAGGGACAACTGTTGCTTTTGTTCATCCAAAAGGATCTTTTGGCACTCTTATAGAATTAGTGCAAGAAAATCTTGAAGAATAGAAAAACCTATGGAAATTCATCTAGTTGATGGCACCTATGAGTTGTTTCGGCATTATTTTGCAGTTCCCTCACATAAAACTTCGGAAGGAGTCGAAGTTGCTGCTACACGAGGAGTATTAGGAACCTTAGTTCGTTTGCTTGAAGATGGAGCGACACATGTCGGAGTTGCTACTGATCATGTAATTGAGTCATTCAGAAATGATTTGTTCGATGGATATAAAACTGGGGAAGGAACTCCTCCTGAAATTATGTCTCAGTTTCCTTTGGTTGAAGCTTTGATTGAAGCAGCTGGATTTATTACATTTCCCATGATTGAATTTGAAGCCGATGACGCTCTTGCTTCTGCAGCTCGTATAGCTAAAGAAGATCCATCGGTTAAAAGAATTTTAATATGTTCTCCCGATAAAGATTTAGCACAATGTGTGACAGATGATGGAAGAGTTGTTCAATTCGATCGCAGGCAAGAAATAATTTATGACGCTACTGGTGTAAGAGAAAAGTTTGGAGTGTCACCATCTTCTATACCAGATTTTCTTGCATTGGTAGGAGATTCGGCTGATGGGATACCTGGACTACCGGGATGGGGTGCAAAATCTTCTTCACTTTTATTAGCTTCTTACGGAACAATTGAAAAAATCCCATTAGATCCAAATAAATGGGATGTTCCCGTAAGAGGAGCCGAAAAACTTGCAGAAACACTTTCTCAAAATTTTAAGAAAGCCCAATTGTATAAAGATCTCACAATCCTCCGAGACAACGTGTCTGTAATGTCTAATGTTTCTGAACTCGAGTGGGTTGCCCCTAAAGAATATTTCACTGAATTATGCGACCGACTTGATGCTTCAAAATTAGCAGAAAGACTCAAAAACTTTTCAAGATGAAACTTATTTTGTTTAAGAGTTTTTAAAAGTTGAAATTAATGCTGAGACTGAATCGAAGCGAGAAATAATCGCTCTGTCTTCTGGTTTAATGAAGCCTGAAGAAGTTATACCGTCAAGCAAATCAATAAAACTTAACCAAAAACCGTTGTTATCTAATAACATCACGCTCTTGTATTTCTCGTGAAGTTTTAACTTGGTCCAAGTCGTGGCTTCAAAAACCTCTTCAAGAGTTCCTAATCCACCAGGTAAAGCACAAAAGGCGTCTGCTCTTTCATACATGGTTTTTTTCCGATCATGCATTGTTTCAACAATGACAAGTTCATCTAGAGAAGTGTGAGCCATTTCTGTTTCTAGAAGGTTTTTTGGTACAACCCCCATTACCCAACCATTATTTTCTAACACAGCATCTGCGATTGCGCCCATAACCCCGGCTCCACCACCGCCGTAAACTAAACCAATTCCGTTAAGAGCAAGAGCTTTCCCTAGTTCTTTGACAAGTTCATGAACTGTTTCATCAGTACCCATATAGGCCCCACAAAAAACTCCAAGCCATTTATTGGGATAATTCTTATTATTTTCAGAATTTTTCATATCTTTACTAATACTTTAGTTTTGAATTGTTTAAAGTTGCTTGCTACTTGATGCTATATCCCACATGCCGGTTAACCTTTTTGCATGGCTGATTATTCAATGGCAGATCGTATTAATGATTTACGACGCCGTAAAGATGAAGCAATAAACGCAGGTCCGGAAAGGGCTGTGGAACGACAGCATGAAAAAGGCAAACTTTTAGCACGCGAAAGGGTTGATTATCTTCTTGATCCTGGGTCTTTTCATGAGCTTGACATGCTGGTGCGACATCGAGCTCATGAAAGTGGGATTGAAGAGAGACCTTATACAGACGGGGTAATTACAGGGTGGGGAACAATCGACGGACGAAAAGTTTTTCTTTTCGCTCAAGACTTCACTGTTTTTGGCGGAGCACTTGGAGAAGTTTTTGCTGAGAAGATTCATAAAGTGATGGATTTATCTCTATCAGTAGGTGCGCCATTGATCGGTTTAAATGATGGAGCGGGAGCAAGGATACAAGAAGGGGTTGTTGGTCTAGATGGTTACGGTGGGATTTTTTGGCGTAACGTTCAAGCTTCCGGGGTGGTACCCCAAATTAGTGTGATTTTAGGCCCCTGTGCTGGAGGTGCTGTTTACAGTCCTGCAATGACAGATTTTATTTTTATGGTCAGAGAAAAATCTCATATGTTTATAACAGGACCAGATGTTGTTAAAACTGTTACAGGTGAAGAAGTTACTTTAGAAGAATTGGGCGGTGCTTCAAGTCATTCGACAAAATCCGGAGTAGCAACTTTTGTTGGTGAGGATGAAAAACAAGTCCTAGATGAAGTAAAAACTTTGTTGTCTTATCTTCCATCTAACAATCTTTCTGAAGTGCCTTCATTCGATACCAGTGATGATAGAGACCGACTATGCCCCGAGCTAAATGAATTACTACCAGAGAGTTCAAATCAGCCTTATGAAATGAGAGAAATAATACAAACTGTGGTCGACGATGGCGAGTTTCTCGAATATCACTCTTCATGGGCTGCGAATATTGTTTGTGGGTTCGCACGTTTAGACGGTCGAAGTGTTGGGGTGGTAGGAAATCAACCAATGAGATTTGCTGGTGTGCTTGACATCCAAGCATCTGAGAAAGCGGCGCGCTTCGTTCGTACTTGTGACGCATTCAATATTCCACTTATAACTTTTGTCGATGTTCCTGGCTTTTTGCCAGGAGTCGATCAAGAATACGGAGGAATAATCAGACACGGAGCCAAACTGCTTTATGCTTATTGTGAAGCTACCGTTCCTCGGATTCAGGTAATAACTCGAAAAGCCTATGGTGGCGCTTACGTAGTGATGGATTCAAAATCAGTTGGGTCAGATCTTTCACTTGCATGGCCGACTGCTGAACTGGCTGTTATGGGACCTCAAGGAGCAGTTGAGATTCTTTATCGTCGTGAATTACAAGAAGAAAAAAATCCTGATTTAAAACGAAATGAATTGGTTGAAGATTATCTTGAACGTTTTGCAAATCCTTATGTTGCTGCAGAAAGAGGATTTGTAGATGACGTTATTGATCCAACAGAGACACGGAAACGACTGATCGATGGATTAGAAATGTTGGCTTCTAAGAGATCTGAAACTCCGAGACGCAAACATGGAAATATTCCACTATAGGAAAATGATGAAAGTTTTCGATATTGAAGCAGAAGGTGCTTCAAAGGAAGAGTTGGAAGCAATAAGAATTGCTATCGAAGAAATGGCAGTTGAAATTTTTCGCATCAATAATGAAAATGGTTCGGATCACGACTCAAAAGAGTGGAAATTTTCTGGCAGATGGTGGTTAGAAGACAATAACGCTATCCACCCAACCGCAACTTGGGGATAGAATTTTACTCGATTTCGATAGTCACTGATCGGATCAAAAGTTCCCTTTGTGGACCACCTCCGTAAGGAGAGGTTTCATCTTTTTCATATAAATCCATCATTTTCTTCAGGACAGACAAACCTTGTGTATCTGTTTCACCGAAAACTATGTAGCTGCCTTGACTGTCTAGCAGACTTACTTCTTCGCCTGTAGAAAAGAAAAATTGGGCACCAGAACTATTAAGACCGGATGAGCGAGCCATTATTAACTGTCCAGGCGAATATGTAAAGGGTCCTTTTACACCTCCGTTACTTAAAGGTAAGAAAAGACCCCCTTCGTCTGAAATCGTATAACCAGGTCCTGGATCTGACCAGTCGTTGGTATGAGGTGAACCACCTTGAATTATTCCGATAGAAGGATCAAGACGAAAAAGAAGAGTGTTGTCGTAGTAGCCATAGTTGGCCAATACAACAAAATTATTTGTTGTATTGGGAGTATCAGAAGTATCTAAGAGAACTCTAATTTCACCTTCTGTTGTATCGAAAATAGCGGTATGCGTTTTGTTTGGTTCTATGCAGCGAGGAGGTCGTCTTATAAAGTCAATAGTTCGTGGTGAAGATTTATCATTTTTGGGACAATTTGTAGGGACAATATTGCTTGAAAATTCATTGTTATTATTTTCATTTGAATCCGAATTTGAAAAAACGAGGGCGATTCCACTCCCCAAGAGAACAAAAACTAAAAGAGCTGCAGTGATTCTTGTTTTATTAGAATGATTTCCTGAATTTTTTATTTGTCGACGAGTTTTTTTTACCATAGATAAATCATATTAATTTAAGTTGTTATATCAATATTTAATTTACGCAAATCTGATGCTCTGTGCCCGCTAGCGTAGATGTCTATGGGACTACTTGTTCAAAAGTTTGGTGGAACCGCAGTAGGAGACCCTGAACGTATTCGAGCTGTTGCGGATCATGTTGCACGCACCGTTAATAGTGGCAGTCAGGTAGTTGTAGTAGTTTCCGCTATGGGTAAAGAAACTGATGAACTATTACGTTTAGCTGAAGATGTTTCTAGTAAAAGACCTGGTAGAGAAATGGACATGCTTATCACTGCAGGTGAGCGGAAAGCAATGTCTTTGTTATGTATGGCTCTTCACGATTTAGGAGTTGAAGCAGATTCATTTACAGGAAGTCAAGCTGGTTTTTTAACTGATACAAATCATCAAAACGCCAAAATCATTGAGGTAAGACCTGAGCGTATAGAGGTGGCATTGTCAGAAGGAAGAGTTCCAGTTGTAGGAGGTTCTCAAGGCGTATCAGTTGATAATGATGTTACTTTTTTAGGTAGAGGAGGTTCTGATACGACCGCGGTTGCTTTAGCACATGCTGTTAAAGCCGATGCATGCGAATTGTATACAGACGTAACAGGCGTTTTTACGACTGATCCTCGTTTAGTTCCTTCAGCACGACTTATGACAAATGTATCTTTTGATGAACTTTTAGAAATGACAGCTACTGGTTGCCCAAAGCCGGCAATGCGATCTGTCGAATATGCTCGAACTCATGGAGTCAAATTGCATATTCGTTCAGCATTCACATGGCAAGATGGAACATGGGTAGGAGAGGAGAAAGTAGAAATGGAACAAGCAATAGTGTCAGCGGTAACTCATGACACTTCTGAGACAAAAATGACAATTTCAGGCGTCCCAGATAAACCTGGTATAGCTGCGAGTGTTTTTCGCGCCCTTTCGGATGTTGATGTAAATGTTGACATGATTGTCCAAAATACTTCGGAAGATGGTGTAACTGACATATCTTTTACAGTTCCACATGGTGATCTTGAAGCTTCAATGTCAATAGCTGAGAATTTGGTTGGAGATATTGGAGCCTCTGGGGTTTCTTCAGACACAGAAGTAGCTCGAGTCACTGTGATCGGAGCAGGGATGAGGTCAAACCCAGGTGTTGCGGCTTCTATGTTTGAGACCCTTGCTGAAAATGGAATTAATATACAAATGATTTCAACCTCAGCAATTCGAGTCAGTTGTATGGTTGCAGAAAATCAAATCAATGAAGCGGTTCAAGCACTCCATGAGACTTTCGGATTAGCAGAATCTTGATCTTTCTTTTTAGTATTTTTATTCCATTACCAAAAAGATTTATTTGGTAAAGATTATGTTCCGAAAAATTATTTTAAGTGTGTTGATAGTCGCTGTATTAAGTTGTTGCAGTTCTGAAGTATCAGGTGAAAAAAATAATGATGATGGACTTCTCCCAGGAGTCCCGAGTCAAGCTAGCAAATCAAATGACTTTTTTTCACAAGGAGATTTTTCTACTGATCCTGACCTCTATAACCTTTCTGAATCTCAGATGAGTTGTTTAGTAGATCAATTGCTTAATTTTTTTAGTCCGGAACAAGTCAGTGCTATAACTAGTGAAGGTCCAAATGTTGAACAAAAAGAGGTTGCTCTTTCTGCATTAGAGTTATGCGACTTATTAGTTACTGTTGTGAATTTAGGGATTTTCGAAGGAATAGCTAATTCTTTTGAAACTTTCCCTAATGATACCGATTGTGTTCTTTCAACTATTAGAGAAAAAGAGTTAGTTCCAATTTTTGAAATTTTATTATCCGAAATTGATTCGGCCGAAATGTCTGAAAAAATAGAAGAAATTTTGTTAGAAAGCCGAATTTTGGACTTTCTGGTTACTTGTGTACTCGATGCAAAGTTCGGCCATTATCAAAATAATGATCCTGTATGCAGTGGCCTGTTTGACCGTGTGGCAAAAATGATGACAGCGATCATTCGTCAAGGTATCCAAGTTGAAGAGGGTTCAACGGTCAATCCTAAGTTACTAATCGAATTGTTTTCAATATCTGATGAGATCTACATTTGGCTTGCAAAAAATGTTGATATAGCAATTACTGAGGATGCATCAATAGTTCGTGATGCATCTATATATGTTTCTAATGTCATGATTGATTCCTTTAGAGATTTAGGATCCGATGCCAAACCCGAAGAAGTATTAGAAGCAATGTTTGTTGCTGTCATCAGGTTGGACACTGAATTGGCTGAGGAGAGAAAGTCGATAAACCAGGCCCAAGAAAGATTAGAACAGTATTTAGTTTCTGTTTGCGGGGATTCAGCAACGTACCTTTTTAACTTGTTATCTGGGATAGGGCAAAAGATTTGAAACTATCTATTAATTCAAAAAAATTGACTTCATGTGTTTTGATATTCACATTGTTAACAGGCTGTGGTGCAAGTCTCCGTAGTCCCGACAAAGCTAAAAATGACCCAGTAGACATTTCACTCAAATTAGAAAATGAAGAAAATCAAACGCTTTCAGCTAATGCAGAAAAGTCTCCAGATAAAAAGGTGATTCCACTTCCTGCATACGAACCTTTAACTACGGAGATTCCTGAAGGTTTTTGTCTTGCTCTTGCGAAAAAATCTGCGCAACTAATGATTGAAATTGAAAAAGAGTTAGCAGCTATGGACACAAGTGAAGCGCAACTTTTACATCAATTAATCTTACGATCTGAAGAATTAGTTAGTTGGGTATCAGCACGTGTTCCTTTTGTAGTGGCTAGTAAAATTTTTGAACTTGTTTCTTTTTATGAAGAATTAGCTGAAGCATTAAATTCAGTTACACCTACAAATGTCACTACAGTTCGCATACAAGGCTTGATTTCCGCTTCTCTTCTCTCTCGAGATTCTGTCAGTCTTGATTCTTTTTTGAATGCTTCAAATCAATTAGGTAGGTATGTCGAAGATTCTTGTGGCCCCGGATATCCGTTATTAACCACATTTACTGGTTTAGTTTCTAATCAGCAGTTGGATGATTTCGGAAACTCAGAGGATGTTATTAATGATTTTTTGGATATCTGGCCTAAAGAAGAAGTAGAAAATATTGATACAAACTAATTATCTAAAAATTTATTAAAAACGTCTAAAAATTTTGAACACCGATTTGAACACCCGTAGTCTGAATATATGAATATTGCTGTTGTAGGAGCCACAGGACAAGTAGGCCAAGTAATGAGAGCCCTTTTATGGGAACGTGAATTTCCTGTTGGCGACATTAGGTTTATGGCATCTTCTCGATCTGCTGGAAGTACCTTAAATTGGGGGGATCAAAAAATAATTGTTGAGGATTCTGCAAAAGCAGATTGGTCAAATGTTGACATTGCTTTATTAAGTGCCGGTAAAACTGCCTCATTGGAAATTTCACCCGTAATTGCAGCTTCAGGGGCGACAGTAGTCGACAATTCATCAGGATGGAGAATGGATCCAGAAGTACCTCTTGTAGTTAGTGAAGTTAATCCAGAAGCTCTTGATGAAATACCAAAAGGGATTGTTGCAAATCCTAACTGCACAACAATGGTTGCTATGCCTGTTTTATCGCCATTACATAAATGTGCTGAACTTTTATCACTTAGAATTTCGACTTATCAAGCGGTTTCCGGAGCAGGTTTAGCTGGTGTAGAAGAACTAGAAGGACAAATTAATTCAGCTACAGGTAAAGCCACTCAACTTGCTTACGATGGTAAAGCCCATGAATTTCCTGAACCGAGTTCTTTTCCGCAGTCAATTGCATTTAATGTTTTACCTCACGCAGGCTCTTTTATTGATGACGGCAGAGGAGAAACGGATGAAGAGCAAAAGTTACGGAATGAGAGTCGAAAAATTTTGAATATTCCTAATTTATTAGTTTCCCCTGTATGCGTCAGAGTTCCTGTGTTTACCGGTCACTCTTTGGCAATAAATGCTGAGTTTGAAAATTCTATTTCTCCTGAGGAAGCTACAGAAATACTTTCAAAAACTTCTGGTGTCACTTTATGCGATGTTCCGACACCAATTGATTGCACAGGCATCGATGACACTCTCGTTGGGCGTATAAGAAAAGATGAAACTGTAGAAAATGGTTTGGCCCTATTTCTATCTGGTGACAATCTTCGTAAAGGTGCCGCATTGAATGCAATTCAAATCGCAGAAGAATTATTAAAACGCTGAGATAGAAAAGAAAGGCTCAATTATGAAAGTTGGAATTACACTTCCCGCTCAATTTCCGTTTGGAAGTACAGAACAAATGCTTCCGATTTATGAGGAAATGGGAGTTGACTCTTACTGGGCTCCAGATCATTTACTTGGAGTATTCCATCCTGATCTATGGTCAAAGATACCTCTTTCAGTACTAGCTGCTGATCCTGATGCTTTTTACGATCCTTTTGTATATGGAGCACGGATTTCAACTATGACTGACAAGCCATATGGTATTTCAGTTACTGATTCGACTCGTCGTAGAGCACCTGATTTAGCTCGCACAGCTCTTTCACTTAATGATTTAATTCCTGGTGGATTTATTTTAGGAGTTGGATCAGGTGAAGCTGAAAGCCTTTTACCGTATGGTTATCCCTTCGAAAAACCTGTAGGTATTTTAGAAGAATGTCTTATTGAATTACGTTCTCTGATTGATCACGGGCATATGCCAGAAAATGAAATAGGACGGATGGGTTTACCTCTAGAAGCTGAAGGCAGAGGAAAACCAGCTATTTGGGTTGCTGGGCACGGACCGCGAATGCTAAAACTTACTGCACAATATGGGGATGGATGGATACCCGCATGGTGGATGAGTCCTGAAGAATATGGACAGAAACTTTCAACCATCGTTGATTATGCAAACTCATTTGGACGTCCTACTCCAGAAGCTTCATTATTGACTTTTGTTTTATTTAGTGAATCAATTGATAAGGCAGAAGAAATGTTTGAAAAAGAACCATTAGGAAAACTTTTCGGACTTTTTGCGATGGGTGATATTTGGGAATCGAACGGTCTTGAGCATCCTTTAGGAAATGATTCAAAAGGTTTTATAGACGTAATTATTCATGATTTAAATGCAGATGACCTAAGAGATCTTGCTCCTACAATTCCTTTCGAGATGGTTAAGGAAGTTTTATTTGTAGGGAATGCCCAAGAATTAGGACAACAATTTGAAGGATATGCAAAGGCTGGGTTAGAACATCTAATAATTGGGAATTTGACAGGTGTCGTCGGAGGGATGGATGAGATTTTAGCTAGGGGAATGGAACTCCCTCAGCTTATGTCTGTACTCAAAGAACTTTAAAATTACTTAAGGTGGATTTTCCACGTATCGTTGCATTGCCATGTCAAGGGATAAGTCAAGTTGGTTAGAAAGACTTGCCAACCAAGCTAAAACGTCAGCTAATTCATGTAACTGGTCTTCTCGTGATCCTTTTCTAACAGCTTGAGCTAATTCACCGACTTCTTCACACAACCATGCAACTGTTGAAGGTAGACCTCGACTTCGATCTTCTTGCCCATATAGATTTTCCATTAAGTCCTGTAATTCATTTAGTTCCATTTAAAGACCGTAATCTGAGTAGGTAAAACTTTCAGGTATCCCTGTATTGAGAGCTTTTTTGGTACACAATCTCCTTAAATGATTTCTGAAAGTGAAGCTACAAATCTTCTACTTGCACTAGATGCATTAGATGAATTAGAACAAGCAGCTTTAAAGATGGTTAGAGCTGAAATTGAATGTGGACCTGCTATAGATGGACTAATGGCTGATCCGTTAACAGAAGGATCCCGTTTGGATCTTCTTTATGTCGTCGATACTTTAGTTGCAGACTTATTGACAGCGATGGGGAGACGTAGAACTGTTGGAACACTGCTCCAAGAAGCACCGGCAAGTTCAGCTCGTGATGCATTGACAGCGCATTTATCAGAACAAGGTTAAGAACTAAGAAGGTTCAGGTAATTTTGCCAAATTTTCGATGACTTCTATATTTTTCAGATTTAGAAGAGTATTTGGATTTATTCTTATTTTCTGATCACGACTTCCGCCTCCCACAATTATCGAAGTTCTTTCCATAACTGCTTCATCTACCCATATAGACAGGGATGAGGGGAGACCAAAAGGTGTAACTCCACCAACTATCATCCCAGTAATGTTTTCGGTTTCTTCACCGCCAGCGAAAGAAGCTTTTTTTGTGCCCAGTTTTTTTCGTACTGCACCATTTACGTCGAGTTTATGTGTCGCTAATAAAATACATAAAGTAAAAATTTTTGGATCTGATTTTCCAACAACCAAAATCGCGTTTGCTGAGTCTTCAGGGGAAATTCCATAATTCTCACAGAAGCTGGCTGTATCAGCCAGATCTGGATCGCAAGGCATAATTTCATATTCAACTTTTAATTGATTTAGCTCGGAGATTACTGCATCACTAGCATCAGATTTTTTATACTCGTTCATAGAGACTCCAAGTTATTGCCAAAAAGTTATTTACTTGATCTAATTCCATAAAAAACAGATGACAAAACTAATAATCCACCGATAAAAGTTGTAATTTCAGGGACTTCATCAAACCATAGCCAGACCCAAAGCGAAGCGAAAATAGTTTCTACTGGGGTGAACATACTTACTTCTGCAGCTGAAGCATGTCTTGTAGCGGAAACCATACACAATCGTGCAATCGGTCCAACAAATAAACCCATTCCTAGAGTACATAAAAGAGCACGTTTATCTAGTGTGTCGAATTGAGCTGGGATAAAAGTAAAAAGCATAATAAACATGGGTGCAATTAAAACAACGAGAGTTCTAGACATTTCTTTAAAATGTCTCCAAATAACAAGATTGGTGCTAAAAACCAAGATTGCCAGAAGAGCCATCAGATCTCCATCTAGCCCCCCAGTGGCTAAAGAACCCGAAACAATTATTAGAATTCCAAAAAATGTTCCGCTGATAGCTCGCCAGATTCTTCTGGAAGTTTTTTCACCTATAGCAAATTTGGCAATTAAACCAGCAAAAATTGGAGCACCGGCCACAATAGTCACAACGTTTGCGACTGCAGTTCTCGTTACAGCTTGAATGAATGCAGTAGTTCCGACAGCTGCCAGAGCTGAAGAGATGAAGAGTGGCCATCTATATTTATTAATTTCTGACACTAAGTTTTTACCTACTGTTTTCCAGACAATTACGGACATTGAAGGAACAGAAAAAACACCAACAAAAAAAGCGATAGTCCAACCATCGATTTCTGCAACTCTTGTAAATAAAGAGTCTGTTGAAACAATAAACATTCCACTAGCGGACAAAAACAAACCAAAAGGTCTGCCTGAATGAGTGAACTGTTTTAGTTGGTTTTTTCTCATCGAGGGACTTTACCTTGAAGCCCGATCAGGACACATGCTTTTGTATCTGAAAAGATTTGTTTGAGTAACAATGAAGAAACCAAACATTCTATTTATAACCATTGATCAGTTAAGAGCAGATTGTCTTGAAGCGCGCTCAGAACGAATTGTTAAGACACCTAACTTAGATGCACTAGCTTCTCAGGGTGTTAGATTTGTGAATCATTTCACTCAAGCTTCACCATGTGGACCTAGTCGCGCAAGTTTATTAACAGGGACATACTTGCATACTCATCAGTCAGTTTTTAATGGAACACCCCTCGACGATAAATTTACAAATATTGCTAAAGAGTTTCGTACAGCTGGTTACGATCCTTTATTGTTCGGGTATACAGATACAACTATTGATCCTCGAACAGTAGACGAAAATGATCCACGCCTTTTAACTTATGAAGGTCATTTACCCGGTTTTAATGTAGCTCTTCCACTTCCTGAAAATAGAGACGCATGGTACCAATGGCTTTCTGAAAAAGGTTATGACATTTCTGATAGGAAAAAGTTCCTAAAAGGAATTGAGAAAACTGAAATCCCTCCTGGAAGAGGAAAAACATGGCCTCCATCTCCTTATGAGACAAATGAGACTGAAACCGCTTTTGTTGTTGGAGAAGTTATCGACCGATTAGAAAATTTACACGAACCATGGTTCTTACATGTATCAATATTAAGACCACACCCACCTTTTGTTGCACCTGCTCCTTATAACGATTTATACGACCCCGCAGATTTTGATGAACCCATTAGTCCTAGTGGTAGCGACCATCCGTTCATAGATTCACTTTCAACAATTGATTTTTTTAAAGCCCCCTCGGAACCCATTGACAGACTTCAATTGAAAGCGACTTATTCTGGCATGGTCACTGAAGTAGATGATCAAATAGGCAGATTAATCGGATTTTTAGATGAAAAAGAACTAGCTGATGAAACGATTGTTTTGGTTACATCAGATCATGGCGAACTATTAGGTGATCATGGTTTAGTTTCCAAGTTTGGTTTTCACGATCAAGCTTTTCATATTCCCATGATTATTAGATATCCAGCCTTAGAAGGTCCTAAAGGTTTAATAGTTGAAGAATTCACAGAGAATGTCGATGTTATGCCGACTTTATTAGACCTAGCAGGGTTATCAACTCCTTCACAATGTGAAGGGAATTCAGTCAGGGCATTCCTAGAAGGGGAAAAGCCAACTGAATGGCGAAAAACGGTTCACTGGGAATTCGATTTCAGAGTATTTGCCGAGAGAATCGGACTCCCTTTAAATGAATGTCGTTTGATTGTTCATCGTGATAACAGAGGCAAACTTGTGCATTTCCTTGGTATGCAGGACATTTTTTTTGATCTAGAAACAGATAAATGTGAACAACATCCATTGGTTGAACATCCTTTGATGGAAGGTTTTTCTTCAGAACTGAATGAATGGTTACCTGAAATTCCTGAAAGCCCCCTTGTGAATCTCTTAGCTACTGCTGAAGGAATGATTACTCTCAAAAATCCTGAATGATTCTTTTGAAAACTTTTCTCTAAGTAACAGTGCTTCTAGGATTAGTTTTAGGAAATTTTTTAGGGGGAAGACTAAATGGTTTTTATATTCTTGGATTCAAATAATTGTCGAATCTAATAAAGGGTCCGTCTTGGGAAGTACAAGAAAATTTTGAGAGATTCAATCAAGTAAATGATGTTTTTAATCGCGCCTTTTGGGATTCTGAAATTGCTACTGATGGTGCACGTGAATTTTTTAGATCGCACCGTGAACCACTAAAAAAATGGCGTAATGCATCTGGCTTTGAACAGAGGGATTACGCCATTAGAAATGCCGCTTGGCATGTTGCAGATGTCTTTGCCGAAATGCGAGACGCAGATGATCTAAGAGACGGTTTTCTTTCACCATTAAGCCAGTTACGACAAGGTCCAGATGAAGCTTTTGCTTTAGGAACTCCGGAACAAACTTCAAAGACTATTAAGCAAGTATCAAAACTTTTTGGTGCTGATTTAGTTGGCATTTGTAAATTTGATGAACGATGGGTTTATACCCAACGGTATGCACGAAGTTCTAGTAAAGGAAAACCTGAAGGTCTTCCTGTTGACCTCCCAGAAAACCTTCAAGGTGTCATAGTCATTGGTCAAGCTATGGATCATGACCTTGTTGATACAGTTCCTTCCGCACTTTCAGGTGCAGCGGTAGGTCTCGGTTATTCAAAAGATGCGCTGGTACTTTTAGCGACAGCTCAATGGCTTTTAAATCTCGGCTATTCAGCGGTACCAACTTTAAATGACACGGCTCTAGCAATTCCTTTAGCAATCCAAGCTGGACTAGGTGAATATGGAAGACACGGCATGGTAATAACGCGTGAATTTGGACCAAGAGTCCGGTTTGGCAAAATTTTCACAAATGCTCCAATGGCATTTGACAATCAAGTTGAGTTCGGGGTTACAAAATTTTGTGAAAAGTGCAGAAAGTGCACGAATGCATGTCCACCCAAAGCAATACCTGATGGCGAACCTTCACCAGTAAAACTAAATTTATCCTCAATTTCGGGTGTAAAAAAATGGTCAGTTGATGGAGAGAAATGTTTTTCTTATTGGGCAAAAATAGTGAGTGACTGCATGATTTGTATGCGAGTTTGTCCTTACAACAAAGACTTCACAAAGTTTCGTCACAAAATAGGTCTACGTCTAGCTTCTACAAAATTAAGAAACATTATGTTAATGCTCAATGATTTTTTAGGTTATGGAGAGAGACTAAAACCAAAATTATGGTGGAATGGCGAAAGTCGTCGAAAAATCTAACTTCTAAGATTCGTTCGTACTTTTAGCTTCAAGATCCTCTATCTCTTTGTTTATTCTTTTTATGGTTTGGCTTGCTGTCGTTTTAAAAAGAAAAGGGAAAATAGCGTGAAAAAGTGCAGCAATGGATGCTGCCGCCATTGAATAGGAAATTTTGAAAGCTCTTAGTGCATGCTCCGACCATGTTTCCCCAACTGATGATGGATGGTCTGAAAAAATACCGATAATCCACAATACCTAATAATCAGAAATTAAAAAGCATCAGGAAAGTTTAAGAAAAAGAAAGCGCATTTTCGAGATCCTCTAAAAGATCCTCTATCGATTCGATACCAATCGAAATACGTATTAGATCATCGGGAACTTCGAGTGGAGAACCTGCAACTGATGCGTGTGTCATTGCGCCGGGATGCTCGATCAAAGATTCAACTGCTCCAAGGGATTCAGCCAGTGTGAACACTTTTGTAGAAGCAGAAATTTTTTCTGCTTCTTGACGACCTCCAGAAACAGTAAATGAAACCATTCCACCAAAATCTTTCATCTGATTTTTTGCAATAGCGTACCCTTTATGATCTTCAAGGCCGGGATAGAAAACTTGTTTGACTTTAGGATGTTGGCTTAAAAAATCAACGACTGCTTTGGCATTTTTGCAGTGGCGATCCATACGCACAGCTAGTGTTTTAATTCCTCTTAAAACTAGATAACAATCGAATGGGCTTGGAACAGCTCCGACAGCATTTTGAGTAAACGAAAGATGCTCTACAAGATTTTCGTTATTTGTTGCTACAAAACCTCCCACTACATCACTGTGACCACCTAAATATTTTGTAGCTGAGTGGACAACAGCATCAGCACCTAACGAAATAGGTTTTTGTAAATAGGGTGTAGCAAAAGTGTTGTCGACTATAAGTAACCCTCCAAGTTCATGTGTAATTTCTGAGATTTTTTGAATGTCTACAACATTAAGTAGAGGATTAGTTGGAGTCTCAACCCAAACTATTTTTGTATCAGTAGTCCAAGCTTCTTTAATTGAATTTGGGTTACTTAAATCAATTGCTTCATGAGAGATTTTGTTTCGACCATATATTTTGTCAATTAATCTGAAAGACCCTCCATAGGCGTCATTTCCGAGAATAATCTTGTTGTCTGGTTCTAAAAAACGAAGCAAAGAATCCTCTGCAGCCATTCCGCTGGAAAACGCGAAACCGTATTGTGCGCATTCGAGGCTTGCCAGGCATGTTTCATACGCATGTCTAGTCGGATTGCCGGTTCGTGCATACTCATAACCAAATTTTGGTTGTCCTACAGCGTCTTGTGCAAAAGTGGTTGACAATGCAATAGGTGTAACAACCCCACCGGTACGCGAATCATGTGGTTGGCCTGCTCTAATTGCGCGAGTTTCAAATCCAAAACCTTCAGGATCTTCAAAACCTGACAGAAGTGGATCACCGCCATGTGTTTCCATTAATTCCCCAATTAGTCAATCTTTAAAGGTTTTCCGATTCTGACACAAAAGCTTCAATTTCAGATTTTGTGAGAACAGTAATTGGTCTACCTTTGTCTAACACCAAAAAAGTTTTTGATTTATCAAATAGTTTAACAACATTGAAAATATTTTCTCCTACACCAATAATTTCAAGCGGTGGTTGTAAAAAATCTTTAACTGTTAATCCATCTTTATTTTCTGAGTTGTTGATCAATATTTCCTTTGAAATAGAACCAAGTACTTCAGCAGCAGAAATAGGCATTTCACCAACAGCTACCGGTAAATGACTTATTTCATTTTTTTCCATGGTTTTTAAAGCTGAAGAAACTGTTTCTTCAGGATTTAGGTATAGCAATTCGACAGTTTCTGAATTTCTGAAATTAACTGCATCGAGAACTGACTTGTGGGAGGGCGTATCGTTATCACTATTCGAAAATCCCATTTTTGCCATCCAAACAGGATTGAAAATTTTACTCAAATAGCCTCTTCCCGAATCTGGAAGAAGAACAACTACAAGGTCGTCTTTAGATAGATCTTTAGCAAGTTTTAGTGCACCTGCCACTGCGGTTCCGCAGGATCCACCAATTAAGAGTCCCTCTTCTTCAGTAACACGTTTTGTCATCGAAAAGGAGTCTGCATCGCTAATTGGAATGGTTAGATCTACAACACTTTGATCATATGTAGTTGGCCAAAAATCTTCACCCACTCCTTCAACTAGATATGGGCGTCCAGAACCTCCTGAAAAAACTGAGTTTTCGGGGTCGGCTACAACTATTTGAATATCTTTGTTCATTTCTTTCAAAAACTTTCCGACACCACTAATAGTTCCACCTGTTCCAGCACCAGCAACGAAGTGTGTTATCTCTCCATTAGTTTGTTCCCATATCTCGGGACCAGTTGTTTCATAATGTGCTTTGGGGTTATTCGAATTGTGGTATTGGTTGGGTTGGAAGGCATTTGGAGTTTCTTTAACTAAACGCTCAGCTGTCGAATAATAGGAGTTAGGGTCATCAGGCTCAACAGCACCTGGACAGACAACTACCTCAGACCCATAAGCTCTTAATAAAGAAACTTTTTCTGCGCTCACTTTGTCGGTCATAACGAAAACACATTTGTAGCCGCGTTGAGCTGCAACGATTGCCAAACCAACACCTGTATTACCTGAGGTTGGTTCAATAATTGTCCCCCCCGGTTTTAGAAGACCTTCTTTTTCAGCTGCATCTATCATCGCTATTGCTGCACGGTCTTTGATGCTTCCACCAGGATTGGTAGTTTCTATTTTTGCGATTATTGGGCATGGTGAACCTGATGCAATTTTTTTTAATTGCACCATAGGTGTTTTGCCTATTAAATCAAGTACTGATTCTGCTACGTCTAAGTCTGAAAGGTCCATTTACTTTTCCTATAATTTCTGGAATCGTTAAAGTCTTCTTTTAAGTTTGCCGATTTCAAAGTGTCTTTACTTACAAAATTGGTTTCTTTTAAACTACTTAATTCTGAGAGGCGTAAGCTTTTTGGTTCTTTTTACGGTTTTGATGATTTTTCTTGTTTTGGTTTTTATTTGAAGGACGGTTATGTCCTTTAGAGTTTTTTGATTGAGTTTTCTTTTTTGAAGAAGAATTATGTTGTTTATTTTTTGATTGCCCATTTTGATTATTGGATTGCCCATTTTGATTATTGGATTGCCCATTTTGGTTATTTGAACCACTAGGACGGTGTTTATTGCCGTTACGCGTTTTGTTATTGTTTTTATGTTTATTACTGCCTCGATGTTTGTTACTGCTTCTATGTTTGTTGCCCCCTTGTTTCTTATGGGAACTACTTTTCTTGTGAGAAGAATTTTTAGTTTCGTTTTTTTCTTTATAAGGAGCTTGAAATTTTTTCTCTGAGTTACCGACAGGAGAAAGATGTTTCAATAATTCGATATCGGGTTCCGTTATTGGTTGATCAAGATCAATTTTGTTTTGAAGTCGACGAGACTTTTTCTTTTGATCGGGAGCTACAAAAGAAAGAACGACCCCACTTTGACCTGCTCTGGCAGTTCTTCCTGATCTGTGTATATAGGCTTTGTGATCTTCTGGCGGGTCGTAGTGGATTACAGATGCGACACCGTCTACGTGTATTCCTCTTGCAGCAACGTCAGTAGCTATAAGTGCTTGGACGTGTCCCCTCGTGAAATCTGAGAGTGCTCTAGATCTTTGATTTTGACTTTTACCTCCATGGATTGTTACACCGTGGATTCCAAGTTTGTTGAGTCGCTTAGCAAGACGATCTGAACCATGCCGTGTTCTACAAAAAATAATTGCTGGCCATACTGCATTTACAGCTTCTGCAGTTACTTCTGTTTTATTTGTGTTTGTAACTTTCCAAAAGAGATGGTGAGCAGATTTAATATCAGGTGTTTCTTCACCTATTTCATGACGTATTGGATTTGTTTGGTACTCGCGGGTGAGTTTCGCTACATCTCCATCCAGAGTTGCTGAAAAAAGAAAAGTTTGTCTTTTCTGGTTTGTTTGATCTAGTAAGCGTTTAACTGATGGCATGAAACCCATATCAGCCATACGGTCTGCTTCATCTAGAACAACATGATTAACATTCGAGAGTTTTACGAAACCCTGCTCAATTAGATCTTCAAGTCTTCCAGGGCAGGCAACAAGAATATCTATTCCTTGTTTTAACGATCTGATTTGGTTTCCGTAACCTACTCCACCATAAACAACTCCAACTTTTGTTTTTCCAGCAAGTGATCGAAGTTCAGAAAATATTTGTTCAGCTAGCTCTCTCGTCGGAGCGAGAATCAGTGACCCAGGATAATTTGGCTCTCCACGCCTGCTGTTAGCTATTAGAGGTATCCCAAAAGCAATGGTTTTTCCAGACCCTGTTGGAGCACGTCCGCAAATATCACGCCCGTCGAGTCCGTCAGTTAGCGTTAACTTTTGAATTTCGAAAGGTTTTAAGATTCCTTTGTTTGCTAGAGATTTGCAGATGTTTTCAGGCACGCCGAGTTCGGCGAATGTAGTTGACATGTTTTCCTTTAACCCGCGCGTGCAGGTAGTTAGTTATTGGTCGTTATACGACGCTTTCTTAAAAATAGAATGGTTCACGGTGAGGAAGAGGTGTGAACCGAAACCCGCCATAAACCCACCAGCAAAATTTGCCAGAGTGCCTTAATGATAACGTCAAGAAGTAGAGGTTCCTCGGTAGTAGTTGATCCTAAGCTCGAATTTCAGTTGAATTTGCCTGGGCAGGTTTAGATTTCGTTGAACCACTCACTAATTTCATTGCATAAAATGATTGAGTTTTTCATGCAGTGATTACAAGTCAAATAAATTTTTTTACTATTTTGGATTTCTCTGACGGGGCTGATTTCATGTCCTAAATGATTTTTAATTTTTTCGAATTCTTTATTTTCATCAGATTTTTTTATGTAAGAACTGACAATGTCAGAACACGTCTCACACCAAAGAAATAAAATATCTTGTTCGATATTTCCTTGTCCATCTTCACCGTATTCGATTATTAATTTATGGTTTTCGTGTTGAACCCAGTAGTCAGCTCCAGCTTGTATACGCTTTCCGCCTTTTTCCAAATGGACTAAGTATTTTTTAAGCCATTGAATTTTTTCTTTAAGTTGCAGTTCAAGTTTTTTAGATTCAGTTCGCTCAAACTCCACATTCTCTTGTTCGACATAAATAAGAAACTCTTGGTACATTTTCTGAAGTTTTTCAGAAAGTTTTATTTCTTCAATGTCTACAGTCATACATCTAGAGTAACTTTTTATCTTTTGTTAAACGAGTTGATAAAAATGTTTAGTTTTTTGAAAGCAACTTCATTATTTCCCTTGCAACCATCGGAGCAGCATTTTGATTTTGACCTGTAACAAGATTGCCGTCTACCTCCCAATGATTTGCTAACGGATCACGGAACCGATGAGTGCATTTGAAATCTGCACCCATTTTTTTAAGTTCAGTTTCAGGATGGTGGGGAGTTGCGTCAATTCCTAATTCTGAAACCTGCTTATTAGTCACACCCGTAACACGACGCCCTTCGATTAAAGGACGACCTTGAGAGTTGCGGGCTTGTAGAAGACCTAATGGGCCATGACAAACTCCACTAATTATTTTTCCTTTGGTATTTGCTTCAGTAACTTTTTCTCCGATTATTTCAGAAAAACCTAAATCAAAACTTGCTCCCCATCCACCGGCGAAATAGATCACATCGTAAGTGTCAATTTCGACATTAGACATTGAAATCGAATTTACAACTTTTTTCTTAAGAAGGTCATCGGCTAGAAAGCGATCGTCATGATGAGATCTGACGATGCCTCTTATTGAAAGAGGATCAATAGCAATTAACCCACCTAATGGACTCGCAAGGTCAACTTCAATCCCAGCATCAGTAAACAGGTAGTAGGGAACAGTCATTTCGGACGAAAATACACCAGTAGGTTTTGCCACATCTAGCCATGAATGATTTGTGCAAACAATTAAAGCACGAAAACCACTTAGGTCCGACTTAAAGGATTCTGAGTCTTCAGGATGTAAACCTAATTTTTGTAAAACACTTCTCAAAATTCTTGCTGGAATAGGAGGAGTTTTAAGCGGTATTTGTTCTTTTGGGGGCTTTCGCCGAGCGTAAGGCCATGGATTATTTCTTTTAGGGACTTGGTTTGCAGATTCTTCTTCCAAAGATTTTTTCAAATAATTGAAGACCTCTGAAAAAGCAAGGTCATTTGATTTGTTTTCTAACTCTATTGGATCAGAATCGAGGTTATATAACTCCCATTGATCAGGAATCTTAGAATTTCTATGTCTTATCCCTATAGGAGAGCTAGAGGCCAGGTGATTTTCGTGAGGATGAGACCAAGTAGACGGATCATCAAATGCTTTAACTAATTTCCAAAGGTTTCCACCCCCGCCTTCAGCATCAGTTTCATCAACTTTCACTACAAGACCTTCAAAATTAGAAGCAACATAAGAAGGAACACGGATCCGCATAGGTTTAGGTGGATTATTTGCTCGACCAAGATGGCGAGCAATCGCAGATGCCAGAGTGTCTCCTTCAAGCATGTTGTCTCTAGTCATCATGTAAACACCTCTTTTTGAAAATAAATTATCATTATGATTTTCCAGCAAAGGAGAAAGGTCGTGGCCAGGGAGTGGATGCATTTCAGTGAAAGAAGGAGAGAGTTTTTCAGACAGATCTTCTTGATTAAGACCTGCTAAACCTAGAGCAGTTGGGATTAAATCGATGTGCGAAGTTGGAATGTTTGAAATAATTTTAGAGGATGTTGGTTGGTTACCTGTCTTAACGATCTGGAAAGGGACTCGTGTGGCTTCGTCATACAAGGTAAACCATTTTTGATGAAGACCACCATGAGCTCCTAAAAGATCTCCATGATCAGATGTGCGGAAAATAATTGTTTCATTTGAATCATTTTCTGTAACAGTTTTTCGAACACTATCAATGGGTCCATCTACTTCAAGATGAAGTCGGTAGTAAAGATCACGGTAAGCCTGCTCGTTGCGTTCATAAATACTCTTAACTCGACGGTATGGTCCGTACCCTGAGAAATAAGCATTTTTGTAAGCAATTTGCGACGCAGGTTTAGAACTGAGGTCTTCATGACGTGTAGGAGGTTCTGGTACTAGAGGAGGATCGAGATTGCTTTTTTCTATTGGATTATTTTCTTGTCTTCGCCATCCCGGGAAAAGGACTATGTCGTGTGGATTTACAAAGCTTGCAACAAGAAGAAATGGGCGCATAGCTTTTTCTTCTCCTGATTTTCTTCGCGAATAACGATCCTCTAACCATGCAACAATACGTTTTGCAATTAGTTTGTCACGAATGAAACCTGAATTAGCGAGAGGTGCTCCGTGTGGTTCAGGTCCTACCCAACCTGAAAATCCAAATTCTTTTAGCGGATTGGCTTCTAGATAAGTTTTCACATTTTCTTCAATCACTTCACCATTTTCCGTGTTGGTTGGGATTGGTAATCCATTTTTAGGGTTAATCAGATCAGCGTGACTCATGTGCCATTTGCCGTCGTAATGGGTGTCATAACCGGCTGATTTAAACCAGTGTCCGATGGTTGGAACTTCTCCAGGCTGCAACCATCGGATGCGAGAATCATAAGCATCTTTGCCCAGGCCATCTGTTTGTGTTACCCCATGGAGATCCGGGTATTGTCCAGTGAAAAGTGTTGGTCGGCTGGGCACACAAGCGAGTGAACCTGTGTAATGTCGTTCGAAAGAAACACCATTTTGTTGAAACCAGTGTCTTGCGGGTAGAGCTTCTTCACGCCACGCTTTAAGGTCGTCTCCTTCATAAGGTGGAGCATTTCGCTCTTCATCGGTCATGATGATTACAACATCAGGATGATGCATGTTTTTCTATCTTGTCAGTTGGAGTTTGTTCCACTTGGTTTTTAAGTCCAGTTAGCATTTGTTTGTTAAGTCGTGAAAAAAATCGACTTAAAATTCGCGCTGCGATTTCAGCTGGGGGTCGAACTGGCAGGATATGAACAGATAGTTCTACTCGTGTTTTGGAACCTTCATCAAATAATTTCCAACTGTTAGTGACTTTTTTAAAAACTGGGGGGAGGCCTTCAATTTGATAAGACAGATGCACAGGTTCTTCCCAGCATGTAACAGTTTCTAAAACAACATTTGGGCCTTGTTGGATGCGTCTAGTGGTTCCTACTCCTGTTATTTGTTCTGAGTGAAAGCATGAATGGTCGACATTTTCAGCCCAGTTAACGATCTGGTCGAATTCTGAAAGAACACTCCAAATCTCTTCTTTAGAAGCTGAAACAATTAATGAGTTAGATTTTGTTGCCATATCTATTTATACCTTAATGACTACTTTAAAAATATTTGCCGGATAGGCGAGGGATGGTCGGGTAGGCGGGATTTGAACCCACGACCTCCTCGTCCCGAACGAGGCACGCTACCAAGCTGCGCCACTACCCGAAAGTTAGCTATTTATAAGCTCATCGACTTGCCGGCTAAGTGAAAGTGGATCTATTGGCTTCACAGTCCAGCAATCTGCTTCAGAACGTTCACCTAAGAACTCATCTGCCTGCCTGTCAAGAAGCATTAATATCTTTTGAGTCGGAATTCGACCAGCCCTTTGTTCAAGACGTAAATCCAAAGAAGTAGCCATTCCTCCCATATTTCCTATTTGCAGATCGAGGATTACTAGTACAGGAGTGGTTGCAATTAGAGTTTTTAGAACTTTAGCTCCTTCTGAAACCCTTATAATTTGATGGTTTTTGCTTAAAGAAGAACTAATTTCTTGAAAAATATGATCTTCAGTAGTTGCAAGTAAAACGTTTGTTTTTTCGGGCATAACGCGATCGTAGCGTAGGAATTACTGACTCAATGTTTACTTTTGTGTTGAGTTTTGTAATCTTCTATTAACGAACTTCGTAAAGAAAGTTTTAAGTAAGGTAAAAATATGCTTGAGATCACTGTTGAAAGAAACGAAAACTATGTTTTATGTCGACCGACTGGAGAACTTGATGCATATACCGTTGCTCAGTTTCGTGAAGCATTAACGGAACTTGCTGAAGAAAAGTTTGTTTTAGTTGACTTATCTGACGTTCCTTTCATGGATTCGGCTGGTCTGGGAGCTTTAATTGGAGGTATACGAAGAGCAAGAGACAATGATGGAGATGTTTCGGTTGCGTGTAATAGGCCTGCATTGGTAAGACTTCTTCACACAACAGGTTTTGACAGAATAGTTCCTGTTCGTGAAACAGTAGAGGAAGCAGTTTTAGCTCTAAATGATCCTGAAGCAATTTAGTCACGTTTATCTATTTCGCGAAAACTAAAGATGACAAATATAAAAACTTCAAAAAGAATGTCTTTAAGTGCATTTCTTTTAATCTCTCTCATTGGCGTAGTCAATTTATTTCCGTCTAATGCTCTTGCAGAGTCAACTTCAACAGATGCAATTAGAGATGTGGTTGTAGTAGAAGCATCAGGTTTGATGGATCCAGTGTTGGTGAGAATGATGGAGGAAACACTTGAGGAACTAGATCCTAATGAAACTATTGCTTTAGTATTTCAAGTTAATATCTCTGGGAGTGTTGTTGAAGATGAGAGCGTTATTGCATTAGGTAAGGCAATAAGTTCTTCACCTGTACCAATCTCATTTTGGATTGGACCTTCAGGATCGCGAGCGAAAGGTCCCATAGCTGAGTTAGCACTAATCAGTGGTGACATAGGAATTACGCCAGGTTCAAAAATCGGAAAAACCGGTCGAAGTATTTTCTCCAGTAATAGTTCTGAGGAATATAAGAATCTTGAAATAGATAAGAAAACCATTAATTATGAAGAAGCTATAGAAAAAGGAATTGCTAGAAGTTCACCAGTCCTATTAGAACATCTTGTTGGTCTGGAAGGTTTTGAAATTATTTCAGACGTTGAGTCAGGAGAAATCAAACCGTTGACTCAGACCAGATTTCAAGAAATGGATCCTCCTGATCAATTTTTCCATAGCGTAGGAAGTCCGGCTATCAGTTACTTACTTTTTCTGGCTGGTATGGGACTCCTTGTTTTTGAACTTTATACGGCTGGAGTTGGCATAGCTGGAGTCTTGGGTGCTTTATGCCTTTTGTTGGGTTTCTATGGACTAGCTGTTTTGCCGTCTAATCCTTTGGGTGTAGCGTTGTTGATTTTTTCAATGCTTAGCTTTGCAGTGGATGTCCAAACAGGAGTACCTAGATTCTGGAGCGCTGTAGCAACTATAAGTTTGATAGCTGGATCGCTTTTGTTGTTTGATGGACTTTCTCTTTCTTGGTTGACTCTGTTATTTGGCATTTTGTTAACTGTGATTTGTATGTCAGCAGGAATGCCAGCGATGATTCGTACACGTTTTGCCACACCTACTATCGGTCGTGAGTGGATTGTTGGTGAACTAGGTAGGGCTATTGAAGAAATAAACCCTAATGGAACTGTTGAAGTTAAAGGGGCAATCTGGAAAGCTCAAACAAATCGAGCTACTCCGATAAAAGCCAATGACGAAATTAGAGTTGCAGCTGTAGATGGGTTTTGGTTAGATGTGGAACCTTTAGAGGGAGCGGCTCGCGACTATAGAGAGCGCAAGGGAAACAAAGATTAATGTTTTGCACCTATAAGGAAGTTTTTAGGATTCAAAACTAGGGAGACGAGGCCCGGCAATTCGCACATTGTCTCGTCTACGTGTAATTCCGTGTCCGTCGAGATGATTTAATAAAGGCATTGCATGCTTTCTGGTATTACCAGCCGCTTCTCTAAATTCTGAAACCGTAAAGCCTTCTGGATTAATTGAAAGAAGTTCAGCAGCAAGCAAAGAAGCGGCTTCAATAGCATTTGAGGAAAAAAAGATTCCACTTTCTTCAACAACTATTCCTTTACGAACCAATTCTCTAAGTTCAGACCGGTCTATTCCCACAGGGTCAGGTGGTGCGAAAAGTGAACCCTGTAATTCTTCAACAAAAGGATGATTAGAAGATTGATTTTTATATTTAGAAAGTTTTAACCTCCCACTATCTACGGTCATATCTTTTAACAAGGAAATGGTGGCTCTTTGATGTTCATTTAACGAAGACAGTTCAATTCCTGCAGGTCCAGCAGACTTGATTGCTTCTTTGACTGTTTCAATTGTCAACTGAAGGGTGATTGGATCGACAACCCAATTATCTATGTCCGGTTCAATATTTTCACCCGTGATTAGTTTTAACTCTTCTGAATCAATCCAGCCTCTTTCTTTGACAATCCGCTCTATTGAGCGGTCAGGTTTGGCTTTCGAAGCTTTTTCCTGAGGGTCTACATCAAGAACTTCACCTCCCCCGATAGTCTCGTCGCGTCCACTTTCTCGCAAAATAAATCGGTCACCAGGCAACAAAGGAAGTGGTTCGGGTAGGAATAGTCTTATCGACTCTTTCCCACCAGGTGATATCGAGTTAGGACCGAGAACTCTTAACTTGACTGGGTATTCACCTGATCCGAAATAAGCGATAAATGCACCCCTACGTGACACATGATGATCAATTTCTTCTAATACTTGAAGAGAGGCATCTAACATTTTTGTTATGTGCCATTCTCCTGACCTGATAAGCACATTTCCTCGAGAAACTTCCCCATGTGAAACCCCAGTGATATTTAAGGCACAACGACTACCGGGTGAAATCTTATTTTGTTCTAGATTGTGGGCTTGGATTCCTCTGACTCGAATCTTTTTTTCCAGAGGCAAAATTTCAAGGTCATCATCAATCTCTAAACTTCCTCCGGTCAAAGTTCCTGTCACAACCGTTCCAGTTCCCTTTATTGAGAAAGATCGGTCTATCCAAAGACGCGGTCGCTGAACATCGTCTGGATCGGGTGCATCTTTTAAAAGTTCTGAAATTTCTTTTAATAAAGATTCGATTCCAGTTCCGTCTAATGAATTTGTTTTTACTAAGGAAGCATTTTCCAGAAAGGTTCCCTTAACTTTTTCTTCAATTTCTAACAATGTGACTTCAGTAAGGTCATTGTCAGCTTGATCAACCTTTGTAACAACGATTATTCCATTTTTGAATCCGAGTAATTCCAAGATTCTAAGGTGTTCTTCAGATTGAGGTTTCCAACCTTCTGTTGCAGCGACTACAAAGAGACATGTTTGAATACTCCCTACACCAGCCAGCATGTTTTTTAGAAAACGAACATGACCTGGCACATCTACGATTGATAGAACAGTTCCTGATGACAAAGTTGTTGAAGCAAAACCTAAATCAATAGTCAACCCTCGAGTTTTCTCTTCAATGAATCGATCGGGATCTGAGCCAGTTAAAGATTTAACCAGAGTTGATTTTCCATGGTCAACATGTCCTGCTGTAGCGACTATGTGCATGATTGATCCGGAAAATTCTTAATGAATTTTTTTGATCGCAGCATCGATAAAAGCGTCGTCACTTGGGTGGACTGTCATTAAATCTATAACAGTTTGATTATTATCCATCCGGCAGATAATAGGAGGGTTTTGTTGGCGAAAAAATTCCACATGATCACCTGCTAGCTTTAAGCCAGCAGAAGGTATTTCAACTCCAGGTAAGGTCCCACCTCCTGGAGTTGCATTGGTTTCAGTTGTAAATTTTGCATTAATTTTGTCAGCTCTTCCTTTTAGTTCATCTACTGAAGTAGTAGACATTTCCCAAAAAGGGATTGAAGACCCTTTGCGTTCTAAGTAAGAGATAGTAATGTCCTGAAGCGCTGACATCGTAAGGCTTCCTGGGCGAACAGCTCTAGCCAGAGGATGTTGCGCACACAGTTCAACCAGTTCTGTTTTCCCAGCAATTATGCCGGCTTGAGGACCTCCGAAAAGTTTGTCTCCTGAAAACGTTACTATTTCTGCACCTGATTCAAGACTTTGTCGTGCTGCAGGTTCACCAATCAGCCATTTTGGAGGACCATTTTCCAACCAAGGGCATGCAGAATCGATTAAGCCTGAGCCAATATCGACAACAAGAGGAATTCCTAAATCAGCCATTTCAGAAATGTCAGTTGTTTCAGTAAAACCTACAATTCGATAGTTCGATTGGTGGACTTTTAAAACTAAAGAAACATCTTTTTTATTAATAGCTTTTTCGAAATCTTTACGGCGTGTTCGATTTGTTGTACCTACTTCAACTAAATGAGCTCCCGACTGTTGAAGAATTTCAGGAATTCGAAAACCGCCACCGATTTCGACTAGTTCACTTCTTGAAACTGCGACACCGCGCCCTTCAGCAAGTGCTGCAATTACCAAAAGAACCGCTGAAGCACAGTTATTTACAATCAATGCTGATTCTGCTCCACAAGCACGAGCAATAAGTTTCGAGGACCTGTCTTGTCTAGAACCGCGTTCTCCTGTTTCCAAATCGAACTCGAGATTAGAGAATCTAAAATGTTTATTCTTATCTCCAATTTTTATTGGGGCACGACCCATATTTGTGTGTAAAAGAACCCCAGTTGCATTAATAACATCAGTTAAAAGTGTTCTAGAAATAACTTCACCGATTTTCCTAGCTTCTTCAACTACATCGCCACCATTAAAGTTATTTACTGCTTCACGCGCTGCATCTACTAGGAGTGGGTGAGGCAGATCTAAATCTGAGATTGCACGCGCGATTTGATCTATCGAAGGAGGTCTATTTGTAGGTGTTTCGAGTTTTTTTGACATTTTATTTGTTTGGAAAGAAAGCTATTTTTCTACTTCTAAGGTTACGAAGACGTAGCATAAATTTATGTTGTTATTACTATTTGCAGCTTTTTTAATAGTTCCTGCTATTGAGTTGTATCTAATCATTGAGGTTTCTCATCAAGTTGGCTTTGGGAATACTTTAATTGCTCTTGTATTTATCAGCGTCATTGGTGCGTGGATGGTGAAGCGAGAAGGATTAGAGATAATCAGAAAAACTCAAGTTGAACTTGCGAATGGGAAACTTCCAGGTAAACAAATAGTTGAAGGTTTACTTATTCTTTTAGCTGGTGTTCTCATGCTCACGCCAGGATTTGGAACAGATGCAATTGGTTTACTTTTACTTTTTCCTGTGACGCGGATTATGTTGCGGTCTTTTCTGACACGGCGATTCGTAAAGAAGATAGACAGGGGTGAAGCTTTTTTATGGGGATCCAAAAATCATACTGATCAACAAGTTGTAGATATCGATTGGGATGTATCTGATTTCAATGATCGAAATAAAAAAGGATTGGAAGAATAATCATTTATGTTCGGTCTTATATCAGCGCTCGATTTCATAGTGCTTTAATGATTTTAAGAATCCGTACTTCACAAGTAAAAAGATAACAGAAACAATTAATGGGTAATGACAGATTCAAATCTTGATATCGATTCAGACATAATTGACCAAAATAATTCTTTGGTACTTAACCAACAACTGGTCATTTATGACGAAAATTGTGAATTGTGTAAACAACTAGTTGATTGGACATCAAAAAAGATTTCTGCTGATTTTCAATTCGTTGATTCCAACTCAATAGAGCATGATTTTTATGGACTTGATCAAACCGATTTAGACAAATATGTATGGTTAATAAAATCGAATTCTGAAAAAAGTAAAGGCGCTTATGCGATAGCTGAACTTCTAAAACAGATGGAATTAAAATGGAAAATTTTAGGTTCAATAATTTCGACTTTTCCATTCACTTTCGTAGCCAGTGGAATTTATTGGCTAGTAGCAAAAAATCGTCGACGTTTTAAAGGTGTTTGCTCTTAATACGGGGTATTTTGATTTATAAATCAAAGAAGTCATGTGTAAATAATTCAAGGAAAGCTATGGCAGCCATTTCACCTAATCAAACGACTGAAGCAATGAATGACTTTATGACTGAACGGCATTTAGCAATTCTTACTTTAGTAAGAGCAGACGGTAGACCCCATTCAACTCCAGTTGGTTTCATGTGGAATGACGAAGAAAAAATAGCCAGAATAATCACATGGTCAGGAAGTCTCAAAGCGCGTCTTCTTGAGAAAGAAAATCTTATTGGGACGATTTCTCAAGTTGATGGTGGCAGGTGGGTTACTTTCGAAGGGACATGTTCAGTTACGAACGATACAGAAATTTGCACCGATGCAGTTTCACGGTATGCCGTACGCTACTCACCCCCTAAAGACCGCGGATCAGATAGAAGAACCATCACCATGGTTGTTTCTAAAATACTTCTAAGCGCCGGACTAGCTTCTTCGCATTAGATTAAACACATTTCTGCAGTTCTTCTTCCTGAAACTAAGGCTCCTTGAATTGAAGGAGTGTCTCTATGATCACCGCACAAAAATATTCCATCACTGATTTTTATATTTCGTCTGAAAGGATCCCGTGGTTGTAAATCGGGTTGTCCATGTTCAATTGAGTATGTTCTGAGATGTCTCCAAGAGTCAACGGTGTCGCCAAACCAACCTTTCATTTGTTCAAGGACAGGTTCGATTAATTCAGAATTACCTTTTCCTGGAATTACTACAGCAATTAATGCCTCATTATTTGAGGAATATGAAGATGAAATATTTGTCATGATCGCAACATTGAGTCCGGGTCCATGGTCAGTGCCATTAAGTAGAATTGCCTTTGATTTAGTTGGTGCTTCAGGTGATGCAAAATAAACACATGAAACTGAGCGAGAAGAGGGACTTTCAAAAGCAGTCAATTTGGCTGCAGCTGGACCTTCTGTAGCGATGATTAAATTAGATGGTGAAAATGAATCTCCAGACTCAAGTATCACTTTTTTACCTTCTAATCTTTCAACAGGAGAATTTAGAATTACGTTTTGTTCATCGATTTGATGAAGTAGCTGTTGACTTATAGAACCCATCCCATTTGTTGGAACTGCTGCCTTCCCAATGAAAAGCATTCTTAGGACCAAAAGACCAAGTCTTGCAGATCCCTTAAGGCATGGGTCTAGTTGGATACCTCCTAGTAAAGGTTTGAAAAAACCATTGATCGCTTTCTGAGAGAAACCTAAGCGTATTAAAGTTGTCGAGATTTTTTCATCCCTAGCTCTTTCAAGAGAAGGGTGGTTATTTGCAACAAGTTCCCTTCTTAATTTCAAAAGCTTTAATTTGTCTTGGGTGCTGAGACGTTTTGTAAAGGCAGTTGAAAATATAGAAGAAGGGTTTTGGAATGGGTCACCAATTTTTGAGAAACGTCCATTTTTGAAAATGACAGCCCCTGAATCGAATTTTTTTAGATCGAGTGACTCAATGTTCACATGTTCAGCTAATTCTGGATATGCGGTCAATAAAACCTGAAAACCACGATCAAGAAGAAAACCCTGATGATGGTCAGTCCGTACCCGTCCTCCCACTTGATCAGACTTTTCAATTAGTAGAACTTCTTTACCTTTTTGCGACAAGATTTTTGCTGCTGTCAAGCCAGCAATTCCTGCACCAACAATTACCACTTCTGGAGAGGACAAGTTACTCAAAACATCTCCTTACGTTTAGATAAATGATTTCATTAGGGACGTTTAAGAATTAAAACAGGTGTTGTTTCTTTATATTTTTGAAAGTCAGGGTTATCACCCCAACGTTTTCTTGCTGCTGAATCAAGCATTGGTATTCCACTTATTCTTGTCAGAAGAAAGAAAACGAAAACTGGTGAAATTAGGCTTAAATATTGCCAGCCGGATAATGCAGGCAGAGCTACGAGCGTTACACCTATCCATAAAATAATCTCGCCAAAATAATTCGGATGTTGAGACCAAGACCATAAACCTTTGTCAATGAAAGAATGTTGGTTGGAAGGATTTAATTTGAACCTTCGTTTTTGTTCATCTGCAACAATTTCGATTACGAAACCTGATAGCCAAATAATTATCCCTATAATTCCAATCCAACCAAAACTATTTTTATTTGTGGAAGTAATCGCTGTTAATGCGGCTGAAGACGTAATAACAACCCAAAGACCCTGAATTGTCCAAGTCATCAAGAACCAAGTGAAATCATGTTTCATTAAATTAAAGCGAACGTCATGACCCGCCGCTTGGACACGTGCGAAGAGGAAGGCCCCTAGCCTTAATCCCCAGAGACAAACCATTATTCCCAATACAACAGACCTAGTGTCAACTTCTGGAACTGCTATGAGAGCAACGATTGTGATTGTTAGATATGTGGCAGAACCTATAAGGTCGAAAAATCGTTCTGAATGAAAAAACCAAGCAGGGGTAAAACAAATCCATTGAATTAAAAAAGCAAGAACACCACATAAGGTAAATAGTCGAACCCCAGATGCATTTACGCTATTGCTGCTACATGCCAGGATTACGAGGAAGCCAGTAATAAGAGATGCAACAATCGCAATTATTGACTGTTTTTTTGCCATGTACTAATTCCTTCTTTCCTAATCAAAAACAATTTAATAAAAAGATATGTCTCTTTTCGATTCTGCGAAAAAGATTAATAATAGTGACATCGTTGAATACAACAAATAACCGATTATTAGAGGTGTAACAGATTCGTTTATTTGTGAAGAAAAAATTGTTGCCAATAGAGCTGCTCCACCCAGAGAGATCGCACCAGCTACTCCTGAAGCTGTTCCTGCTAAAGCGCCCATAGGTTCTAGAGCTAATGAAAGACCTATGGGAGTTAAGAGGCTTAAGAAAATATTTGAAAACCCCATCATTACAAGCCAAATCCAAAAGTTGGGCGCTCCGTCATTGAGTAGTGCAACAATTAAGGAAGCAATGTTCAACAAGAAAGCGGAACTAATAGTAAATATAGCGACTCGTTTGGCTCCGTAAAATGAAATAAAGGTGTTGCTTGCAAAAAATGCTAATGCCATCGGTATCCCAAGAATGCTGAAGATAACAGCAAATTGATTTGCTTTTCCGTATATGTGATCAAAAATTGGTTGTGAACTACTCAACCAGATTACGAAAGCTCCTTGTCCGAAAGTGACAGCTAAAACGTAACCGATAGTAATTCGTGTTGTAAAAATTTTGTATAGAGCCTTTGATGTGTTATCCCAATTCAAACTTCTACGGTTTGAAGGAGGCAAAGTTTCTCCAAACTTTATACTCCAGAAAATTCCCACGGCAGCTAACAGAACCCCGAGTAGATAAACGATTCTCCAACTTGTGAAAGACAGAAATAATTCCGAAACCAGTGGTGTGATGATTGGTCCCAAAAGAAAGACAGCCATGATTTTAGACATCACTTTTGCCATTTCGTCACCAGAATAAAGATCTCTGGAAACAGCGCCTTTCATACTTGCAGGAATACTCGCTCCTAAACCCCACAAAAATCTAAAGACAAGTATTGATAACAGGTTTTGAGAAAATAAAGACCCCAGAGTTCCTAGTATGAAGAGAATAAGACCAAATCTTAAAGATGACCCTCGACCAAATCGGTCCATGAAAGGTCCACTGATGATTTGACCAATAGCTATCCCAACTAAAAATATTGTCACTATCAAAGATATTTTGTTGGACCCGTCAAGTAGACCTATATCTGGTCTGATCTCATCGAAGGCAGGAAGTGACGAATCAACTCCAAAAGCTGTCAGAACATTAAGAAAAGCAAGGTAAAAAACTACGCTTAATTGAGATCGCTGGCGGGACATTAAGACAGTCTGCCTTGTCAGATGGAGTAAGCCCGACCAAAAGACAAACTCTTTT
>PBYV01000041.1 GCA_002729765.1 Acidimicrobiaceae bacterium | reverse complement strand
AATTCGTGAATTCCTAAATGAACACAATCTGCAGGTCTTCCGTTTACAGATATAAATCCATTATCATGACGAGTAGCTTTTAAAGGCCTATTTGTTGTAATTGAACACCCTGCCCCGCTATTATTTATTTCTGGAGCAACAACAAATAATTCTGCTACTTCCTTTAAATGTTCAAATAAAACTTCTAACCCTGGAGAGTCATATCCATCATCATTCGAAATTAAAATCTTTAACATATTAGAAACTATTTTTTTATCAAAGAGACCGCATGACAAGAAACGCCTTCTTTTGAGCCCTCGAAACCTAAAAAATCTGTTGTGGTTGCCTTGCAACTTACGCAATCTATCTCAATTTCCAAATCTTCTGATAAGTTTTTCCTAATTTGTGGAATGTATGAATTTAATTTAGGCAATTGACCAATGTAAGTAATGTCTACATTTGATATTTGGTATTGATCTTCTTTAAGCTTACGAACAACTTTCTTTAATAATTCTCTACTTGAGATATCCTTATATTGATCATCTTCTGAAGGAAAAAAAGCTCCTAAGTCTCCATAGGCTGCCGCTCCAAGAAGTGAATCTATAAGGGAATGAATAATAATATCTCCATCTGAATGAGCTTCGATAGAAAGAGTTGAATCTATTTTAATGCCACCAAGAATAACATGGCTTCCTGGGACTAATTTATGAGCATCGTAACCATGGCCTACTCTCATTATTGAATCCTCTTCTGATTATGCAAAATAGTTTCAGCTAACCTTAAATCTTCTTGAAAAGTAATCTTAATGTTGTCAGAAGAGCATTTCATGGTCATTACTTTCTCATCTAAATCATCTAACAGGCTAGCTTCATCAGTGAAATTACTTAAATCCTCTGAATTAGAATTATATGCTTTTTTGAGAGTTTCTTTACTAAATAGTTGAGGGGTTAATGCCCTCCATACATTTTCCCTATTAATTGTTGATTGAATCAAATTATCTTTAGAGAGTTTAAGAGTATCGCTTATAGGTAGTGCTAATATTAAAGCTTGGAATTCATTATTAGAAAAATCTTCAAGCATCTTTGTTAATTCCTTTTTTGTTAAACACGGCCTTACAGGATCATGAATTAGAATATTATCGTATACAAAATTATCTGAAACTAAAAAATCATAGCCTTTCTTTACAGACTCTGCTCTGCACGATCCTCCTTCAACGAAATGTAGTTTAGGATGATCTTGTATCTTCTTATGATATCTATCATCTTTAGATATGGGAATGCATACAGCCTGGCACTCATCTATTTCAATGAATAAATCTAAACAATATTCAATTATCATTTTATTCTGAATGGAGCAATATTGCTTAGGTAACTCAGAATTAAAACGATATCCTGATCCTGCAGAAGGTAATATTGTTACAAATGGATTTATCAAATTTATCTAATTGCTTTGGGGTAACTCTTCTTTGCTATCTTTAAAAACATAAAAAGTCTCGCCTGGTTTGATTAGGCCTAGTTCAGATCTAGCTTCACCTTCTATTGCTTCCCTGCCTGAACTTAATTTATCTCTCTCCTCTTCCAATAGTTTGTTCTCTAGCAACAATTTTTCTCTTTCAATAGATATCTGAGAAATTTCTTCTTTCATGGAATTTAATTCAGGCCTATTGTAATCACCAAACCAGTAATTAAATTGTGTAATAAAGATAATTGAGATCAGTATTGATGCTAATAGATAAAATTTAATACTACTCTTAAAAATCTCTCTAATACCTTTAATTACCCAAAACATATATCTGAATTCTTTTCTATCATAAGAAGCCTGTTGTATTTGGCTACTCTATCTGATCTCGAGGGTGCCCCAGTCTTTATTTGTCCAACGCCCATTCCAACAGATAAATCAGCTATAAATGTATCTTCAGTTTCTCCAGATCTATGAGAAATTATATTCTTAAAATTATTTTCTTCAGAAAGTTTAATTGCTTGAAAAGTTTCTGATAGTGAACCAATCTGGTTGAGTTTAATTAGAACTGCATTAGCAGAACACTCCTCTATTCCTTTTTTAATTCTAGCGGTATTAGTAACAAACAAGTCATCTCCTACTAATTGCGTTTTCGAACCCAATTCTTTCGTAAGAATTTTCCAACCTTGCCAATCGTCCTCATCTAAACCGTCTTCTATAGAATAAATCGGATATGAATTCCTTAAAGCTTTTAAGTAATCAATCATTTCACTGGAATTAAGGTCTTGTTTTCCTTGTATTCTATAAATTGAGTCACAATAAAACTCAGTAGCTGCTACGTCCAAACATAAGTTAACTTCTTCTCCTGGTTTATATCCAGCTTTTTCGATTGATTCCATAATTAAATCAAGTGCTGACTCGGGTGTTTCCAGATTTGGGGCAAAACCTCCCTCATCTCCTACAGAAGTATTCAAATTCTTCTGCTCTAGAGTTTGTTTAAGTGTATGAAATATTTCTACTCCACACCTTAAGGAATCAGAAAAAGAATCAAATTTAAAAGGGCGAATCATAAACTCTTGGAAATCAATTGGATTATCAGCATGGGCCCCGCCATTTAATATATTCAACATAGGGATAGGCAGCTTTTGTTCAATTTTCCTATCATAAAACTCAGAAGCCTTATTAGTTATGTAATTATGTAAACTAATCTTCATGGATATAGAAGCCGCTTTTGCACAAGCCATAGAAACGGCTAACACAGCATTAGCACCAAAATTTTCTTTTGAGTCAGTACCGTCCGCTTCTAGCATCAATAAATCATTGCCAAATAGATCGAATACATCTTTATCTCTTAGTAGCGGTAAAATGTCATCGTGAATGCTATTTACAGCTTTTAAGACTCCTTTGCCCAGATATCTATCATTATCACTATCTCTTTTTTCAATTGCTTCGTATTTTCCAGTTGAAGCACCTGATGGAACGAAAGCCGCTCCTATACTTTCATCAGATAAAATAACCTCAACCCCTACAGTTGGGTTACCTCTTGAATCTAGTACTTCGTAAGCTTTAATATCTTTAATCTTCATTATTCAATTAAGTGATAATTCAATTAAATGATTTTACTAAATCATCTATCGCTTTTATCTGGACTAAGAATTCTTCAAGTAGATCTATTCTAAGAGCACAAGGTCCGTCACATAGAGCATTATCAGGATCTGGATGAGTTTCAAGAAAAAGACCAGCCAGCCCAAGAGCCATTCCGGATTTAGCAAGGTCTAATGCATTGGAACCTCTTCCATCAGTCTTATCTCCCAAGCCTCCTGGCCTTTGTAAAGAATGTGTAACATCAAAAATTACCGGGTAATTAGATTCTTTCAACTGAACAATACCTAACATATCAACCACTAGATTGTTATAACCGAAAGAACTTCCTCTTTCACAAATCATGATTTGTTTATTGCCAAAATGTTCGCATTTCCTGATTATATTTCTTGTATCATCAGGGGCCATAAATTGCCCTTTTTTTATGTTTAAAGGGATCTTGGTTAAGGCAGCCTCTTTAATTAAGTCAGTTTGTCTACTCAAAAATGCAGGTATTTGAATAATATCAAGCACCTCAGAAGCCATAGATATCTCTTCTACTGTATGTACATCTGAAATTATCGGTACCTTATATTCTTTTTTTAGATTTGAGAGAATACGAAGACCTTCTTCAGCACCAGGTCCTCTATAAGAGTCAACTGAAGACCGATTAGCTTTGTCATAGGAGGCTTTAAATACGTAAGGAATTTCCAGTTTGTTAGTCACTTCAATGCAATGGGTTATAACTTGTTCTATTACTTTATCTGATTCCAGAACATTCAACCCTGCAACTAAAGTAAAAGGATTTGAATTACCTATCTTTAATTTATTTACACTTACTTCAGTCATGACTTACTTATTTAATCTTTTATATTTCTTTGCAGCCCTTATAAAGCCTAAAAAGAGAGGATGACCTTCTCTAGGGTTTGAAGTAAATTCTGGATGAAATTGACATCCAACAAACCATGGATGCTTATTGAGCTCTACAACCTCCACCAAGGTCTTGTCTTTAGATTTTCCTGCTACCTTCATACCTGAAGAGGTTAACACATCAAGGTAGTTATTATTCACTTCATACCTGTGTCTATGCCTTTCTAGAATCTTGGCTTTCTTATAAAGAGATCTAGATAAAGAACCTTTATCTAATAAGCATTCTTGGGCACCGAGTCTCATAGTGCCTCCCAAATCTGAATTTTCATCTCTTTTTTCAATTATTCCTTCTGAGTCCATCCATTCACTGATTAGACCTATAACTGGATGTTTAGTTTCTTTATCAAACTCAGTACTATTAGCTCCTTTTAGCCCAACAACGTTTCTGGCATGCTCAATAACAGCTATTTGTAGACCTAAACAGATTCCTAAATAGGGGATCTTATTAACTCTTGCAAATTTCACAGCAGCTATCATGCCCTCTATGCCTCTTTCACCAAATCCTCCCGGTACTAATACAGCATGTGAACCTTTTAATAAAGATTTTGCATTTCTTGTATTTATTATTTCAGAATCAACATACCTAATATTAATTTTTAGGTTATTCTTTAATCCTCCGTGTCTTAAAGCTTCGTTTAAAGACTTATAAGCATCTGCTAATTCAGTATATTTTCCAACCATAGATACGGTTACTGAATCTTTTGGATTTAAATCTTCGTTGATAACTCGTTTCCAGTCAGCTAAAGAAGCTTTATGGCATTTTAAATTAAGCTTATTAACAACTATTTCATCTACTTTTTGGTTATTTAATTCAACAGGTATTTTATAGATTGAATCAACATCCGGCATTGATATTACTGAGCTCTCTTGTACGTTAGTAAACAAAGCTATCTTTCTTCTTTCTTCTTCAGCCAGAACTCCATCAGATCTACAGATCAATATATCTGGCTGCAATCCATGAGAGAGCATCTCTTTTACAGACCTTTGAGTAGGCTTGGTCTTTGTTTCACCAGCGGATTTCAGAAAAGGAACTAAGGTTAAGTGTAAGAATAAAGTTTGATTAGAGCCTAGCTCTAGTTTCATTTGTCTAATGGCTTCTAAGAAAGGTTGTGATTCAATGTCTCCAACAGTTCCACCAATCTCTACAATGGCTACTTCAGAGTTACCTGCACCTTTTAATATTTTATTTTTTATCTCGTCAGTTATGTGAGGGATGACCTGTACAGTTCCACCAAGATAGTCTCCTTTTCTTTCTTTTTTTAGCACCTGTTCATAAACTTGACCGGTAGTAAAATTATTGTCTTTGGTCATCTTCGTTTTCAAAAATCTTTCATAATGACCTAAATCTAAATCTGTTTCCGAACCATCTTCTGTAACGAAAACCTCCCCATGCTGGAAAGGACTCATTGTTCCAGGATCTAAATTAATATAGGGATCAAGCTTAAGAATTGTTACCAAGAGGCCTCTGCTTTCTAACACTGCACCAAGGGATGCAGAGGCGATCCCTTTCCCCAGTGAAGAAACAACACCTCCAGTAACGAATATAAAGCGAGTTTGATTTTTTCCCATCTAATATAGCCCTAAAAAGTAATATAAAAAAACTTCTATAAGATGGGAGGACAGATTAACAAAAACCTGAACCTTGAACAATAGAATTAATTTATTAGGCAGATAAATCTAGAGGTTTCTCTAGCTCGGCCCAAGAAATATCTCCGTCAGTTGAATGCGATTCAAACTCTAGTACACCTAACTTATCGTATAAAGGCCTAACTTTGTCAGTCAGAAGGCCAATTCTCGATAAATTAGGCATAACTCTTGAGAATAGTAGTCTCTGGAATTCCAATGCGAAACCAGCGTTATTTGAAAATTCCCTAGCTTCATTCTCATCCCAACCAAATCTTCTAAAAACATCAGTTGGGAATAATCTTTCTTTGCTTATTACACAAGCTTCATAAGCAAACATAGCTCTATCTTCCTTTTCTTCTTCTGAGAAATTTTCTATGTAATCCTCTAAATAATTCACTCCAAAAGTTACATGTCTTGCTTCGTCTCTTATGATTAGATGCAAAAGATCTCTTAGAACTGGATCTGGTGTTACAGCTTTAGCGGTATTGAAGGCTGCTAAAGCCAAACCTTCTATAATAATCTGCATTCCAATTAACTTTAAATCCCAACGTTCATCAGTCAAAATCTTATCAAGAAGGCTCTTCAGTCCGGACCCAATTGGATACATAAGTCTAGAGCGCTCTTGAATATACCTATTGAATGCCTCTACATGTCTGGCCTCATCAAATACTTGTGATGCCGCATACAATTTTGCTTGATAAGTAGGAGCACAAGAAACTAATTGGGATGCCACTAATAAGGCACCTTGCTCGCCATGTAAAAACTGACTAAATTGACTGGCACCCCTGTGTCTTAGAAATTCTCTTTTTTTGTCATCTTCTAAATTTTTATAAGGAGGGTACTCGTCCCAGAACATCTCAGGTATTTCGTCAGACACAACCAAAGGTCTATCCCAATCTATATCTAATGATGTATTCCAATTAAGTCTCTTACCTAATTCATACAATTTTCCTATTCTATTGTCTTGAAGTGTATAGTCCCAATTATAGGCTCCAGTTAAAGGCGTTTGGAAAATCTCAGCTATATCTTCTACACCCTCAGGGGCCAGTTCAATCTCTTGATTAAATTCATTTATTTTTCTAGGAGTATCTTCAGTATACTTAACCTTCATCTCTAAGATTCCTCGTTCTCATCATAAAATTGAGGGGGGAATCTATCGCTTCTAGCTAAATTTTGGAAAGTTGCAGTATTTTCAACAAATGCTACAGCTACTGCCTTTGTAGGGCCATTTCTTTGTTTAGCAATATTTACTTCTGCCTTACCTTTGCTTTCTAAATCAGTAGGGTCATAATAAGAGTGTCTATATAAGAATGCTATAACATCTGCATCTTGCTCTATCGCACCTGAATCCCTTAAATCTGCAAGAATAGGCCTTTTATTAGGTCTTGTCTCTACAGCTCTGTTTAACTGAGATAAAGCAATTACCGGAACATTTAGTTCTTTCGCTAGCGCTTTTAAAGATCTGCTTATTTCGCTAATTTCCGCAACTCTATTATCGCCTCTACCAGGCACTTGCATTAGCTGTAAATAGTCAACCACTATCATTGCCAAATCACCTCGCTCTCTCTTTATTCTCCTAGCTCTTGCTCTAATTTCAGCAGGAGAAAGAGCTGGAGTATCATCTAAGAGAATGTTTTTTTGACTTAAGATAGATAAAGCTTTATCTATTCCTTCCCAATCACTCTCTTCCAATTGACCTCTCATCAATCTTTGTAAATCTATATTTGAAATACTTGATATTAATCTTCTGACCACTTGCTCTGAAGACATTTCCATACTAAAAAGTAAAACAGTTTGATCTGTTTCCCTGGCTACATTCTCAGCAATATTAAAACCTAAAGCTGTTTTACCCATAGAGGGCCTACCTGCAATAATGATTAAATCAGATTTCTGAAAACCCAGAGTAACTTCATCTATTTCTCCAAAACCCGTACTGACTCCCACCAAAGCATTTCCACTTTCTGAAGATTCTTGGATATCTGCATAGACTGGACCTAAAAGATCCTTAACTTGTTTGGGTCCTACCGATCTATTTAAATCATCTCTTAAACTTAATATTTTCTCTTCAGCTTCGTCGATTATCCTGTCACTTCCGGATGCATCAGACTCTTTAGCAACCTTAGATATGTTATCAGCTGCCACTATCAGCCTTCTTAGATTAGATCTTTGTTTGATAATGTCTGCGTAGCTCTGTATGTTAGCTACACTAGGCGTCTCTTTAGCTAAAAGAGCTAAATAGTCTTTACCTCCTTGGTTCACCAGCTTTGGTAAATCTCCATTACCTTCTATTGCTTCTTGAACTGTTATTACATCTACTGGTTTTCCTGCATCTTGAAGATTATAGATTGTCCTATAAATTAAACGATGCTCTTCTTTATGGAAGTCTTCTTCTTTCACCATATCTGAAACTAAATCCCAAGTTTCATTTCTAAGCATAATGCCACCAAGAACTGCTTTTTCAGCTTCTGTTGAATACGGTAATTCCTTATTTGATGTAATTTCTACTGCCATGCCTAATTTAATGAGAGATATCAATTCTCCCACTCAAAAGAAATTAAAACAAGGTACTTTTAATTAAGTTTCTTCTTGAGCTGAAACTATTACTTTTATTCCTCTTATGACTTCAGGATGAAGCTCAATATCAACTATAAACTCTCCAAGTTCTTTTAAAGTGCCTTCAGGTAACCTGATAGAACTTTTTTCAATGATTATTCCTTTAGTTTCAAGAGATTCTGCTATCTCCCTTGTTCCAATAGAACCATACAATGTTTCTTCTTCAGATACAGCTACTTTAATATTAATCTCAAGTGAATCTAATTTTTTAGCCACTTCTTCAGCCGCGGCAAGCCTTTCAGCTTCAGCTTTGAGAAGATCATCTTTCCTTTTCTCATATTCAGCTTTATTTTCTTCATCTGCTCTAACTGCTTTACCGGATGGTATTAAAAAATTCCTACCGTAACCAGATTTTACTCTGACTAAATCTCCTGGATCGCCTAATTTAGCAACCTTTTCTAAAAGTATAAGTTCCATAATCTAATTATAGTGTGAATCAGTGTAGGGTATAAGGGCAAGATGCCTTGCTCTTTTCACAGCTTTATTTAATTGTCTCTGATATTTTGCTGAAGTACCTGTCATCCTTGCTGGAATAATTTTACCAGTCTCAGTTATATATTCTTTCAATAATTTTATATCTTTAAAATCCACTTGCTCTATACCCAAAGAAGTAAATTTGCAGTACTTTGGTCTATTATCAAAATCACTTTTCTTTCTTTTGAAATTCTTCTTTTGTTTCTTTGCCATGGTTATACCTCTTCTTTATCTTCTTTATCTTCTTTATCTTCTTTATCTTCTTTATCTTCTTTATCTTCTTTATCTTCTTTATCTTCTTTATCTTCTT
>PBYV01000040.1 GCA_002729765.1 Acidimicrobiaceae bacterium | reverse complement strand
TCTGCTTGCTTCTGCTACATCTGAATGTCTGACAAGAGAATGGAATCCTTTTTGCTCAGGGATTACTCCAAAGATTTCTTCTGGCAAATCGAAATAACGGTAAGGATCCTCTGATCGCAAAAGGTCAAAAGCTTCTTCTCTGTAGTGCAATGGTTCAGCCCAGAACTCTGCGCGAGCCAGATCAATCTCTTCAATTTTCATGTGTTTAATCTTACGCCAAACTTTCTTTAATAAAAATTCGGAAATTTATATGTCCGGTTATTGTCTTCGAGCATTCTACGTGCCATTATTTCCTTGTCGCTCAAGCCCAGACAAGGAGAGGCTGTGGAACTTTTTAATGACTGGATGGGAATTTCCGGCGGAGGCCAAGCACTAGGCCGCTACGCCCACTACCTAGGTGGAATCACCTGGATAGGCCTGTTGTATTTCTTTAACTTTATACAAGGTGCAGCATTTGGAGAAATGAGCGATGCCTCTCGCGGAGAAGCTCTACGAAAAATTACTTGGCGCACACTTTGGTGGTTCCGTTGGGCGGCAATGCTCACCTGGGTATCAGGAATATGGATATTGGTTCATCAGGAACTAATCCACGATATGGACTACTGGCGTTCCGCTCCAGGCATGGGAATTGCTTTTGGTGCAATTCTTGGAACCACTATGGCTGCAAACGTATGGATGGTGATCTGGCCTGCACAGAAAATCGCTATCGGTTCGTCAGTTACAGTGAGCGAGGGTGGCGAAGCTGACTCTGAAGCTCCTGCAGCAGCTAAAAGAGCCGGTCGCGCTAGTCGTGTAAATACCCTGTTCTCGATACCGCTTATTTTCTTTATGATGTGGCCAAGCCACTTTGGGCTTAACTTTGAAAATCCAGAAGGTGGGACTAGAGCAGTTTTATGGATTGTTTTTGCTGTGATTTGGCTTGTCATGCAGTTATCAGCTCTTGGCAAGATCGGTGGTTATGACAGCAGTGTCAACAAGGTTGTTTTAGAAAAACATCAAGACACAATCAAATGGGGTTTTCTCATAACATTGGTTCTGTATCTGCTTTTTGAAATACTCGCTTAAACAAAAACCCTTATCTTTTGCGAGGTAAAACTCTAACTAACTAATAGTTTTGCTTCCATGCCGCTAGTTCTATGACCGGCTATATCGCAGTAAAGGATGTATCGGCCGGCTTTTAACTCTATTTCACCAAGGGCTGTTTTTTCATCCCCTACCTCGAGCTTAAAATCATCTTCCATGCCTTCTATAACCAAAGTGTGAGATTGGAAACCATCTAACAAATACTCAATCTTCACTAGACCTTCTTCTGCTTCATACATTTCAGCATCAAATTTTTGGCTGTCATAGGTTGTTACACGCACCACTCCATCCATAGGTGGAGCAACTGCCTTTTTTTCCGCACTACCTCCACATGAGATCAACAATAGAGCTGCCATTACTATCCCAGTACATTTTCTAATTTTCATGACTCTCCTCGCTTCATCCATCACTTAAGACTAACAATGAGTCATCATTAGATCATGATAAAAGTGTCACTTCTTGTTAATCCTTTAGCCGGTAAAGGTAAAGCGATTTCTATTGCTGAAAAATTGAAAGATTTGTTGAATGAATTAGGTGCTGAGGTGAACCTTCTCATACCCGAAAATAGAAGCAAAGTTGTAGAAGTAGCAACCGATTCAGTCAATTCTGGCATTGACAGGCTCGTCACTGTCGGAGGCGACGGTTTGATAAACCAAACTGTAAATGTGCTAGCTGGAACGGGCACCACACTAGGAGTAATCCCTGTCGGTACTGGAAATGATTTCGCTAGATCTTTAGGTTTAGATTCTGGCGGATTATTTGAACAGGCGCAGAAGGCCTTATCACCTGCTATAGAGGTTGATTTAATCAAATGTGGCTCGACTTTTGTTGCCACTAGCACCATTTGTGGTTTTCCTGCTGCCGTAAATCTACGTGCTAACACTCTACGTTTTCCCAAAGGCTCGTCTAGCTATACATTCGCCACCCTTATGGAACTTCCAGTAATGTCACCCAACTTCTACAAACTAAAACTCGACAATGAAAGCCTAGAGATAAAAGCTGCTGCTGTAATTGTCGCAAATTCTGCATTCTTCGGGGGAGGTATGAAAATATGTCCTGACGCTTCTACATCCGACGGTCTTTTAGATGTCTGCATAATTGGTGATGTCGGCAAGTTTGATTTATTGAGATCTTTCTTAAAGGTTCGAACAGGCGACCATATGGATCACCCCAAGGTCTCCATTTATGAAGCTTCCGAAATTGAAATAGCGGGAACAGGAATAATACGTGGTGATGGAGAACAACTTGGTGAACTTCCGACGAAAATTGTCGTTCAAAAAGGTGCAATAAATGTAGCGGGGGGTGACAACCGGCCACCTGGAAGAGGCTAATGTGAATCTATGGCCAAATATAGAGTCGAGATCACTTACTGTCTTTCTTGAGATTATTCAAGCTATGCCGTGAGCACAGTTGAAGATTTATTGAGAAACCATCAACAAGTGATAGAAGATGTGCGGCTCATACCGGGTGGAAGTGGCATCTTTGACGTGGCCGTTAACGGTGAACTGATCTATTCGAAACATGAGACTGGGAGACAAGCCGAAAATGGCGAAATCAGTGCACTTTTTGAAAAATTGTTGAATAAATAGCCTCTCCTTAATTGGAAATTTTGTTTCCCTGTGTCTTATCTCACAAATCAATCCTGAGTTCTTGAAAATTAACCCTCTAGAATTAGAATAAGAATTAAATCTATAATGAATGGAGAATAAAGTGAGCCTCGAAGGAACCCAGACCCACGAGAACTTAAAAGCCGCATTTGCCGGAGAATCGCAGGCAAATCGTAGATACCTTTACTTCGCAAAGGTTGCGGACATCGAAGGATATCCGGACATCGCTGGAAATTTCAGAGATACCGCAGAAGGTGAAACAGGTCATGCTCATGGTCATCTTGACTACATGCAGTCTGCCGGAGACCCTGCTACCGGATTGCCAATAGGGGAAACACCTGAAAATCTAGCTGCAGCTGTAGCTGGTGAAACCCATGAGTACACCGAGATGTACCCAGGAATGGCAAAAACTGCACGCGAAGAAGGTTTCGAAGAAATAGCTGACTGGTTTGAAACTCTCGCAAAAGCCGAAAAAGCTCATGCAGGAAGATTTCAGTCACTTCTAGATGGAATCAGTTAGCCATTAATTGAGACAGACTCACTCACAAATTTTGAAAATTATATTCGAAAACCTCGGAGAAAACCGTGAGTGAACCCATCTCTTACTCCCCCACAGAGGGGATCTCATATTCACCTTCAGAAGATATTTACTGGGACACTGATGCCCTTTCGCTGGAAATTGACCGTACTTTTGAAATCTGTCATGGATGCAGAATGTGCTTCAAGTATTGCGATAGTTTCCCAATCCTTTTTTCCTTTATAGATGACCGACACGATGGTGATGTAAGAAAAATATCTGAAATCGAAACTGAACAAGTTATGGACACTTGTTTCCAGTGCAAGCTCTGCGAGGTTCAGTGCCCCTATACGGTAAGGGAAAACCATGAATTTCTATTAGATTTCCCAAAACTAGTTCATAGATATAAAGCACAGAGAACAGTGAGAGAAGGTGTTACCTTCAGAAGTAAAATTCTCGGTAATCCAGAAAAAACTGCAAAAATTATCCGTCGCACTTCGGGTATTGCAGACAAACTGAATCAAAGAAGCCGACTGCATAGAAAATTTTTAGAATTACTAGTCGGTATTCATCGGGATAAAAACCTCCCTAGCTATCCGAAAAAAACTTTTTCTTCCTGGGCGGAATCAAAAAATCTAATCTGCAACCCTTCTGAAGGTGAAGTGGTAATTTTCCCAACTTGCTACGTGGAAAATAACGAACCTCAAATAGGTCAAGATACTGTCACCGTTTTGCAAAAAAATGAAGTTTCAGTAACTTGTGAAAAAGGATTGGAATGCTGCGGAATGCCTGCTTGGGAATCTGGAGATCTTGCAAGTATGCGAGAATTTGCTTCCCGTAACCTTGACATACTCGAACCACATGTCAAAGCAGGTAAAAAAGTTATAGCTATTAATCCAACTTGTTCGATGATGTTGAAACAGGAATACCCTGAACTCGTCTCTACTAAAGATAAAGATCGAGCGTTAAAGGTAGCTGAGAATATTGCTGACCCAAGTGAATACCTTTGGTCTTTAAGAGATGAAGAAAGGTTTAATACTGACTTTTCTTCATCTCCTCAAAAAGTGAGCTATCACACTCCGTGTCATTTGAGAGCCCAGTCAATCGGCTTCAAGGCTCGTGATCTTCTTCGCAAAATCCCAGGAGTTAAGGTCGACACTACGATGGAATGCTGTGGTCACGACGGAACATATGCCATGAAGACCGAGGGATTTGAAGCTTCAGTACGAATTGGAAAAAAATCCTTCGATTCGATGTCAGAAAGTTCCGCAGAAATCTGGGCGACTGATTGCCCCTTGGCTGCAATGCAATTTGACCAACATTCTGACAGAAGACCAATGCATCCAATGTCTATTTTGGCTAAAGCTTACGAGAGTTCTGGTTTTCCCAATTCTGTTGACAAAATAGAAGAAGAAACTGCTAATGACTGAAAAACCTTCTGAAAATCAATCACACCACGTGAAACGATCAGAAATAATCGACTACCAAACATATGAAGATCATCGAGCAGAAATCCGAAGCAAAGTTTTCGAAATAAAAAAACCTCGCCGAATCCATCTAGGGGAAAACCTAACTTTTTTATTCGAAAATCATGAAACGATCAGGTACCAGATTCTTGAAATCATGAGAGCTGAAAAAATTGCTAGAGAATCTGCGATCCTGGAAGAACTAAGTACTTACAACAATTTTCTAGGAAAATCTGGAGAGTTAGCTTGTGTCTTGTTGATAGAAATTGAAGCAGAATCTGACAGAAAGCCTCTTTTAGAAAGTTGGATGGGGCTAGAAAAATGTATATACCTTTTAGACCAAAAAGGTAACAAAATATTCGCTCAACACGATTCGACTCAAGTAGGAGATAGAAGACTATCTGCAGTTCAATACCTAAATTTTGCTACTGAAGAGCCTGCCATCGCTCTTGGTTGCACATTTGGTGACTTGGCGGGAGAAGTTGAGCTTTCAAAAGAGCAAAGAAACGCCTTGGAGTCAGATTTAGCAGCGACTCTCGCTTAAAACTTCTACGACCTTGAATTGACTGACCATGACTTGACATTTCGATAATAACCGTTATTATCGATCCATGGCTCTTGCAACTGAATTAACGCATACAGATCAAGATGAGCTAAAAGAACGTCTTCTTCATGCAGCTGCAGAGGTTTTCGCAGAAAATGGCTACGAAAAAGCAGGTGTAGCTGAGATAGCTCGCCGTGCAGGAGTCACAACTGGAGCAATTTACAGTCGATATAGCGGAAAAGCTGAACTTCTTATTGATGCAGTAGATAGACATTTGTTGACACAACTCAACTCACTTCATTCGAATGCATCAGCTGTCGACGTGCTCTCCCATCTCGGAGACCATCTTCTAGATGACCTTTCAGATGGAACGGGACTTTTTCTCGAAGCTGTAGTTGCAGCAAAACGTGACCCTGAGCTCGCCGAACGGTTGCGTCATGTTTTACAAAGTGAAGAAAATAAACTTGGTCAGCTAATTGAAGAAGCAGCCCCGCAGCAAGATGAAAACAAACTTGCACTAATGAGATTGGCTCATGCGATTGGATTTGGAATGACCTTAACCAGAACCATTGGACTGGAACTCCCTTCCAGAGATGACTGGACAACAGTTATAAATCTAGTAATTGAAGCATTTATTAATACCGAAACGAAAACCCACGGAGGATAATCGTGACCACAGTAGAAACTAATCAAAGCACCGAAGAATATGCTAATGACCCAGAAAGAATAACTGAGTATTCAGTGTGGAATGAGGACGTAACTTCCTTAATACACACCGTGGAAGATAACGCTGATGCGATCTTCACCTGGGGTTATGACAAAGGAGAACGAGCTTCTCTTGACCGTTTGTATGAAAAAGCAAAAACTTCACAATGGAACGGTCAAACTGATCTTGACTGGTCCATCGAAGTGGACCCATACACCATGCTTCTCCCAGCAAATCCTTTAGAGGCTGATTACTTCAAAGAGAATCCTAAATCCCCTCTTCATAAATTTTCTGACAAGCAGTGGCAGGAAATGGCAGTCGAATCTCTCAATTGGAGTCTTTCACAGTTCATGCATGGTGAACAGGGAGCGCTTCTATGCACGGCAAAAATAGTTGAGACTGTTCCTTGGATTGATGCTAAATACTACGCTTCTACCCAGGTGCTCGATGAAGCAAGACATGTTGAAGTGTTCGCTCAATACCTCGATCAGAAAATGGGTGGAATCAACTATCCGATTAATCACCACTTAAAAACCCTACTCGATGACATAATCAACGACAGTCGTTGGGATATCACCTATCTGGGGATGCAAATAATGGTTGAAGGACTAGCTCTAGCAGCCTTTGGTTTCATGCACCAAACTACAGAAGAACCTCTTCTCAAAAAATTGCTTCGTTATGTCATGTCCGATGAAGCCAGACATGTCGCATTCGGGGTTTTAAGTCTTCAAGAGATTTACAAGGATATGGATGCTAAAGAGATCCGTGAAAGGCAAGAGTTCACATTCGAAGCTGCACTTCGCATGAGAGACCGTTTCTTACGTCAAGAGATGTGGGAAAAGCTAGGAGTTGATGTTAAAGAAATGGTTAAATACCAGCTCGAAATGCCTGAAGAATTAAAAGTCTTCCAACGCATGCTGTTTTCAAAAATAGTTCCTAACTGCAAAAAACTTGGACTTCTTGATGCAGGAGACGCATGGCTTCGTGACCGTTTCACTGAAATAGGCGTAATCGAGTTTGAAGACTGGGTTGATACAGGCTCAGAATATGAAGACTTTGATCTTGACAAGAGTCTTGAAGACAAAGATGAAGAGGTGCGAGAAGCGGCACATGAGATCTTTCATAAAGAAGACGCCTAGAGGCAATTAACGCTCAAACCTTAAAATGCTCAAAAGATTGAGCGTTAATCAGAAGAAGTATCAGTATCGATCTCGACATGATGTCTGATTACCTCTTCAATGATAAAACGTAGAAATTTTTCGCTAAATACAGGATCTATGCCGGCATCTTCTGCCAGTTCACGCATTCGTTTAACCTGTTCAGCTTCTCTTTCTTTGTCTTCAGCAGGTAAACCATTCTCGGCCTTATAGACACCAACTTGATGAGTTATACGAAACCGTTCAGCGAGTAAATGAATCAGAGCAGCATCAACATTGTCGATGCTTGACCGGTACTCTTCCAGTAAATCTCTGTTGTCTTCCATCGCCTTCTCCCCATAAGAGTGCAACTAACTTTTCTATTTCTAATATAAGCGTATTACCTGAGATGAAAATGAACACCAATTCGAAGTAGTCTCTCTTCAGGAAACACTTAGGACAACGAGGCAAACATGGAGATACCACTAACCCTTATCGACTATCTCAAAAGAGCTGAACTGGTCTACGGAGATCAAATTGCCGTAGTCGATGAACCTGATCAACCAGCAAACCCCTTAAGTGAACTCACATATAAAGAACTCGGTCAATCAGCTCGCAGTTTAGCTGCAGGACTTGACGCTCTTGGAATTGAACTAGGTGCACGAATAGCAATCGTTTCACAAAATTCCGCAAGGATGCTTATCTTCCTATTTGGAACCAGCGCATTTGGCAGAGTCGGAGTTCCAATAAACTTCAGACTTAATAAAGAAGAAATTTCTTACATAGTTGAACACTCAGGCGCGGAAGTTCTTTTAATCGACCCTGAACTTAAGGAAGATCTTGCAGACATCAATGTGAAACATTTTTTTGTTTTAGGCGAAGAATCAGATCATCTATTTGAAAACACGAATACTCCGAAGCCCTGGACTCCAGATGAAAACGCCACAGCGACCATCAACTACACAAGTGGCACCACCGCTCGTCCTAAAGGTGTCGAAATGACACATAGAAACTTGTGGCTAAATGCTGCAATCTTTGGTTGGCAGACCGGCGTTGACCATCGCGAGATATATCTCCATACGCTTCCTATGTTCCACTGCAATGGCTGGGGAATGCCTTACGCAATTACTGGAATGGGAGGCCGACATATCGTCCTAAGAAAAGTAGACGGCTTAGAAATCCTAAAACGCATCGCAGAACATGACGTCACTCTGCTCTGCGGCGCTCCAGCTGTAATAGCTTCCATCCTCGAAGCTGCAACTGACTGGGACGGAGAAATTCCCGGAAGTGGAAAGATGCGAATAGTTGTTGCAGGAGCACCACCACCTACCAAAACAATAGAAAGAGTCGAAACGGAACTAGGCTGGGAATTCATTCAAATCTACGGTTTAACAGAAACAGCTCCATTCGTAACAATGAACCGTATCCGTCCAGAGTGGGATGATAAGACAGCACAAGAAAGAGCTGCTTTGCTTTCAAGTGCCGGTAGTCCAGCACTTGGCATAGATCTCTCTACTTCACCAGATGGTGAGCTTTTGGTTCGAGGTAACCATGTCCTAAAAAGCTACTGGAAGCAAGCTGAGGCAACCGACGAAGCGCTAGCGAACGGCTGGTTCCACACAGGTGATGGGGCAACACTCGGAAAAGATCAATATGTGACAATAACTGACCGAAAAAAAGACGTAATAATTTCCGGCGGTGAAAATATTTCATCAATTGAAGTAGAGGATGTTCTTTTCTCTCACCCGTCGGTCGCGGAAGTTGCTGTAATAGGAGTGCCAGACGAGAAATGGGGAGAAACTGTTAAAGCTCTTGTTGTGCTTGTAGAAAGCGAATCAACAGATGAAAAAACATTAATTTCTTATTGTCGAGAAAACCTTGCTCATTACAAATGTCCAACTTCAATTGATTTTCTTGAAGAACTTGCAAGAACCACCACTGGTAAACTGCAGAAATTTAAACTACGGGAACCTTACTGGAAAGACATGAACCGGCAAATCAACTAAACCTAAAACCCTATAAAATCAGGCTTTTTAAGTTATTAAACCTTACAAAAGTATGAAGTTTTTTCAAAAGTTGCCTCTTATAGCTTTCAGACATAACGTTTATTTACCGTTTAACGGTCGAATAGGAAAAACCTATTTGGATATCCCAGTTAATTGGAGGGGAATTACTTATGACCAGCAAGTTCGTAAAACTACTTGCAGTAGCACTAACCATTGGGGTTGTTGCAGCTGCTTGTGGTAGCGATGAAGAAGAAGCACCAGCGGCAGCACCTGCTACAACAGCAGCTGCCGCGCAAGTTGAAATGGTTGCCGACGGAAGTCTTCTTGACACCGTTCAGGCCCGTGGAACCTTGCATTGTGGAGTAAGTGGAAGTGCTGTTGCATTCTCAGAAACTCAAGCTGACGGTTCAGTGACAGGCTTTGATGCCGACTACTGTCGTGCCGTAGCAGCTGCAGTTCTTGGAGATGCAGATGCAGTTAAGTTCACAGCTCTAACAGCATCAGAGCGTTTCACCGCCGTACAGAGTGGTGATGTTGACGTTTTGATCCGTAACACAACCTGGACTCAAAGCCGTGATACCGACGTAGGTATGGACTTTGGACCAACAACTTATTATGACGGACAGCAGCTTATGGGCCGCGCTTCCGATGGGTTTACCGCAAACTCCGGAGCAGCTGACCTTGAAGGCGCAGTTGTCTGCACAAACGCAGGAACAACAACTGAAAAGAATGTTTCAGAATATGCAAAGCTTGCAGGTGTAAATATCACACTCAAGACATTTGAAACCAGCGATGAATACTGGCAAGGATTTATCGATGGCGCTTGTGATATTTCAACCACTGACGGATCGGCTCTTGTGGGTCGTAAAGTTAAACAGCAACCTGCTGATGAGGAATGGGTTATTTTCCCAGCTACTCCAATATCCAAGGAGCCTCTAGGACCTACCTACGGTCAAAATGACTCTAAGTGGGCAGATGCAGTTAACTGGACCGTTTATGCAACAATCATTGCTGATGAATACGGAGTAAATCAGGGCAATGTAGGTGCAGGATCCTCATACGAAGGAGAGCTCCAACGTCTACTCGGTGGTGATGGTGAACTCCAGACCACTATGGGACTAAGCGCTGACGCTTTCCATCAAGTAATCAAACAGGTCGGTAACTACAGCGACATTTACAATAGAAACCTCAATCCAGTAGGTCTCTATCGTGACGGTTCCGCTAACGCCGGCTGGAAAGATGGTGGATTAATTTACGCTCCACCAGCACGATAAGTAAAACTCTTATCTTTTAATAAAGTCCTAATGGCCCAAGGTGAATTTCACCTTGGGCCTAGGACTTTTTTACTTATACAGGGACGCTAATATTTGCTATGATTTCCATAACCCAGTCTCAGGTTTAAGCGAAAAGAAAACCTATGCAATCATCCGCAGAAGAAAACTCAAGCACACTTAAAGCAGTTTCTCAAAGAGTTCCTTTATGGCGTGATGTAGTTGTCATTAAATGGGTCACACAATTAGGTCTACTAGCAGTAGTTGTAGCTTCCCTATGGTTTTTAGCTGGGCAAGCCGGCGACAATCTTCAAGCTAGAAATATTAATACCGGCTTTGATTTTCTTGAGCGCCCTCCCGATATTCAACTAAGCGAAGGCATCGACACCTCACCCGCAACTGGCGGTAGGGCTCTTTGGGTGGGCATGGTTAATACCTTGCGCATGGCAGTCGTGGGCATAATTTTCGCAACTTTCCTTGGAGTTGTAGTCGGATTAGCTCGCCTTTCAAATAATTGGCTCATAAAACGCCTCGCAGGCTTATGGATAGAAACCTTAAGAAATGTGCCGCTTCTAGTACAAATGATTTTCTATTTCGCTGTTTTGACCGCTCTGCCCCGTGTGACTCTGGATTCGGGACCGATACATGGATGGTTCCACGTATCAAATAAGGGCATTTCAATGCCCAGAGTTTTTATATCTGATGGCTTCTACCAATGGATTACTGTTGTTGCCGTTGGTTGTATCGCCGCGTACTTCATCAGAAACCAAAGGGGGAAGAAACACGATCTGACAGGTGAAGACACGCACGCTGCTTCTTGGGCGTTTTTGACTATCTGCACCTTTGCGATTATTGGAATTTTTGTCCATCCGATATTCAGTTTTGTAGGTGAAATATTCGCAGGCTTGGCCACTCTTTTTGAGAACATCCCAACAACTCTTGTAAAGATTCTTATTGCCTCGGTCCTTATTTTTTTCGCCTCCCGCTGGATTCGAAACTTTTTCGCCAGTCGTAGAAGTGCCACTGGACATCTTTCTTTAATCGATGACGATATTTTCAGAATGGTTTTTGTTGGGACCGGTGCCCTAATAGCAATTATTGTCGTTATCAGCTGGACTGGAATATCTTCTTGGATTTTGAATAGCGGTCGAGACCTCTTCCAGATGCTTGAAGCTAAATTTGAGGTAGACGGCGCCGCTCGCCCATTCGGCGCCATGAAGCCAGACATAGTTAAGCCTGGAAAATTTGCCAACTATGGTATAAACGGACTAACTATGAGTCCTGGATTCGCAGCAGTTTTCTTTGGTGTAGTTTTTTACACTTCTGCTTTTGTCGCAGAGATAATAAGGGGAGGAATTCTTGCCGTTCCGAAAGGACAAATCGAAGCAGGAAATGCTGTTGGATTAAGCAGAAGCCAATCTCTTCGTCACATCGTCCTCCCTCAAGCAATAAGAATCATCCTGCCTCCCATGGGAAACCAGTATCTCAACCTTACGAAAAATACATCCCTTGCAATAGCAGTCGGTTACAGTGACATAGTTCAAGTCGGCCAAACGGTTTATAACCAAACAGGCAAATCGCTTCCTGTAATGGCTATTTGGATGCTCTTCTACCTCGCTTGCTCATTAACAATTTCTGTAATAGTCAACTACTACAACGTTCGAATGAAGATTGTGGAACGATGATGAACTCAACAAACTCTACTTCACAAGATCTAATTAACTCAGACTCTTCAACAGAGCTGGCTAATAATGAACTTCCTCCGAAAGTAGCTGCTCTTTCTCCCACCGAATGGCTCAAAGCCAACCTTTTCTCTAACACTTTTAATTCAATTCTCACTGTCTTATCGACCGCAGCCATCCTTCTTATCATCCGTGGATTACTTAGCTTTATTTTCAACCCTCTGAGACAATGGTCCGCTACCGCCACGAACATGCGCCTACTGATGACACAGGCCTACCCTGAACATCAATATGTAAGAGTTTGGGTGAGTCTCGGATTTTTACTTTTCCTCACAGGAATCTCTTTAGCTTTCTGGCGGGCCGGAAGAAGGGTCCAACTTTCTCAAGTAGGAAAACGCCTGCTGATACTTGGGGCTTTCATAGTGTTAGCAACTCTTTTAGCACCCTTCAGCAACAGAGCAACAATAATCTGGCTAATAGTAGGAATACTTATTGTCGGAATAGGCCTCTTACTAAAACCCTCTCATGAAGACAAAACCATCAGCTCTTTGACGCTACTTTCAGGAGCTTTTCTTTTAGCAATTCTTTCTCTTTGGGTCATTCCTTACGGTCACCACAGCTATTTATCAACCCGGACACCAAAGATTCTCGCTGAATCTGGGACAGTAGCAATGACAACAAAACTGCCATGGACAATAATGTTTCTGGTTGCTGTCTGTTCATACTTTCTCGGCTCTTTCGTACGAGAGAAAATTGATGAGGCCAAAAGCAAAGCTCTCCTTTCAGTAACTTGGCTAATTTCACCACTTTTCCTTCTTTTCCTAGTTTTAAGGGATCCAGATTTTGACACAAGACATCTTTTCTCAACTGATGTACCGATATTCCTATTCTTCTCAATTGTTGGTTCAGTTCTTCTACTTTGGTTGACAAAACCAGATGTCGGAGAAAAAGGAAGAGTAATTTCAGCCGCAATTCTTTTTATTGGTTTTGCAACATTTTTATTTCAGATGCTCATGATCGTTAGAATTTTAACTCTGGTATTAGCTTTCTTCGCTTTAGCTGCACCAACCTTTAGCGGCCAGAAACCGGCACGTATCAGATACACCAAAGTATGGATCGCATCTATGGTGATTCTCTGTTGGCTGATCACAGCAATAAACACCCCTTCAACAGCAAAAGTCCCCGGTGATTTCTTCATCGGAGGTTTTGCAATCACGTTAATGATTTTTTTCTTTACGATGGTTCTAGCTTTTCCTTTAGGAGTTCTATTAGCTCTTGCAAGAACATCAAAGTTTCCTATATTCCGAATGATTTCAACTACTTTTATTGAATTCATTCGAGGTGTTCCTCTAATAACTATCCTCATCTTCTTCAGCGTGATGGTGCCCCTATTTTTACCTGATGGTATGGATCTAACTGAAATAGCTGCCGTCACTATCGCTTTCATAATTTTCGAAGCTGCATATTTAGCCGAAAATGTCAGAGGTGGATTGCAATCAGTTACACAAGGTCAACATGAAGCAGCTGAGGCAGTCGGAATGACAAATGCTCAAAAAACGGTTTTTATAGTTCTTCCACAGGCCCTTAGAGTGGCTATCCCACCAATGGTGGGACAAATTATCGCGACTTTTAAAGAAACTGGCCTTTTAGCAATAATCGGTATTTTCGATTTCCTATATATAGCTAGATCTGTAATTCCGGGGCAGACACAATTCATGGGTAGCACCAGAGAGAACTTGTTATTTGTATCTCTGGTGTATCTGGTGATCTGTTTCTCCATGTCAAAAGCTAGTCAACGTGTTGAAAAACGCGTTGGACTCGGCGAAAGGTAAGGTAACAAAATGACTGATAACGAAACCGAATCTTCTATTAGAGAGGACCGAGACCTTGCAAATGCCAAAGAAATTATAGTTTGTGAAGGAGTTTCAAAATGGTTCGGTGATTTTCAAGCCTTAAATAATGTCTCTGCAACGATTAAAGAGCAAGAAGTAGTAGTTGTCTTAGGTCCTTCTGGTTCAGGTAAATCGACATGGATTAGATGCATTAATAGATTAGAACAACATCAAGAAGGCCGAATAATGGTTGATGGCGTTGAGCTTTCAAACGACCTCCGCAATATAGAAAAAGTTAGATCAGAAGTCGGAATGGTTTTTCAAATGTTCAACCTTTTCCCACATCTGACAGTCCGTGACAATATTAGCCTTGCCCCTATTTGGGTAAGAAAAAAACCAAGAGCCGAGGCTGAAGAACAAGCCTCGTCACTACTTGAGAGAGTTGGCATTCCAGAACAAGCAGACAAATTTCCTGGACAACTTTCCGGCGGTCAGCAGCAAAGAGTTGCTATCGCACGTGCATTAGCAATGGAACCAAAAATCATGCTATTTGATGAACCTACATCAGCTTTAGACCCGGAAATGATTAAAGAAGTTCTCGATGTAATGAAAGAGCTTGCATTGTCAGGTATGACAATGATGGTTGTTACCCACGAAATGGGATTCGCAAAAGAAGTTGCTGACAAAATAATGTTTATGGAAGGTGGACAAATAGTCGAAACTGGAACACCTGAACACTTCTTCACTAATCCAACTGAAGAGCGAACAAAACTATTTCTTTCCCAAATACTTTAGAAGTTTCGTGAAAAGTTCACTAAACGTTGAACCTCTAACGGGAGTATTAGGAGCTCGCCTTCCAGGAATCGACCTTAAGTCTGATCTGGATAAGGAACTACTCGCATCACTCAGGGCTACTATTTGCGAATTTGAAGTTGTAATAATACCTGATCAAATTCTTACACCTAAGCAACAAGTTGAGTTCAGTCACCTACTTGGCCCTTATTCCCCCGTTCCTTTCGTTAAACCAATAGATGAACATGCTGAAGTTATTAAAGTCGTTAAGGAAAACACCGAACCAGAAGCTTTCAACTTTGGAGGTGTCTGGCATAGCGATTTTTCCTTCCTTCCCATTCCGCCGGCATTTACAATCCTTTACGCAATCGACGTTCCATCAATCGGTGGCGACACAGTTTGGGCTTCTAACACTGCTGCCTATTCTCACCTTGATAGTAAAACACAAACTCTGTTGAATGGAATGAGTGGAATACATTCCGCAAGTGCCTCTTACTCCCCTGATCAACAAGATCTTCATTCTCAACTGTCAAACATGACTATAGAAACATCTGAAAAGGCCAAAGCTACGCAAGAACACCCGCTGATATGTAAACATCCCGAAACTGGGAAACCGTCACTTTTTTTCAATCCAACTTATGTTCGCGGGTTAAAGGGACCAGAACTGAAAACTGAAGAAGAAGAAAATTTAATGAAATGGCTGAATCAGTGGACTACTGGAATCCAGTTCACATTCCGACACAAGTGGTCGCCCGGTGACCTTGTCATTTGGGATAACAGATCAACCCAACACATAGCTTTAAATGACTACAAGGGAGCAAGAAGAGAGTTGAACAGGACTACGGCAAGCGACTCAGTCCCACCCTCTCCATATTAGAAGGACATCTAGTCAAGAAATATCTACTTTTCTGTTAACAATTCTATGAGAGAGGAGACATCCGACCTACTGTGACCTTTTTCTTGCAACTCAGCAAAAAAACCATCAACCATCACTGTAACCGGCAAGTCGAAACCAATTCTTTCTGCCTCTTCAAAAACTATGCCAAAGTCCTTACGCATCCAGTCAACTGCAAATCCATGATTGAATTCCCCTGCAAGCATCGTTTCTGAACGATTACTTAGATACCACGATGCAGACGCTCCTTGACTGATTGCTTCTAGAACTTTTTCAGTATCCAAGTTTGAGCGTTTCGCAAATTCCAATGCCTCTGACAAGCCTTGCAACAAACCTCCAATGCAAACCTGATTGACCATCTTTGTAAGTTGCCCATGACCTGAAGGGCCAACGAGAATGGAGATTTTTGAATAAACATCTATTATTGGTTCAATCTTTGCAAAGGCCTCTTGAGACCCTCCGCACATCACACTCAACTGACCCGACTCGGCTCCCGCCTGGCCTCCTGAGATGGGAGCGTCAACGAAACCTACGCCCTTTTCTGCGCAAGCTTCTTCTAACTCTTTAGCTAAAAATGCTGATGCAGTCGTATGGTCAACCAAAACAGATCCTGACGCCATTCCTTCTAAAACACCAGACTCTCCATAAACAACTGACCTAACATCATCGTCATTTCCGACACAGAGCATTACCACATCAGCATCCTGAGCCGCCTCACAAGGTGTAGCAGCTAACGATCCTCCATAGACTTCCACCCATTTTTCGGCTTTAGAAATGGTGCGATTGTAAACCGTGGTGTGATTGCCAGAATTCTGCAGATAACCAGCCATTGGGTATCCCATTACACCCAAACCTATAAATGCACATGTTGGCATCTTTCCTCCTTTTTACTTTTAACTTTTCAAATACGACCCTAGGCTTTAATAGTTGCAAATCACTCATCATGAATGAATTTGCATTACGGACAATAATTTAGGAGAGAAATAATGGGCAACCTCTGTGAAGGTCGTGTGGCTATCGTTACTGGAGCGGGAAGAGGCATTGGACGCGAACATGCACTCATGCTTGCAAGTCAAGGTGCAAAAGTGGTCGTAAACGATCTAGGTGGCGATATGGATGGATCCGGCAGTGACCTAAGCCCCGCACAAGAAGTAGTCAACGAAATAGTTGAAATGGGCGGCGAAGCAATCGTAAATGGTGCAAATGTAGCCGACTTTACTGCTGCTGGTGAGATGGTTCAGCAAGCAGTCGACACTTGGGGACGGCTAGACATTTTGATCAATAACGCTGGGATTTTACGTGACCGAATGATTTTTTCAATGTCTGAAGATGACTTCGACGCTGTGATAAATGTTCACCTTAAAGGAACATTCTCAACTGTTCATCACGCATCAGTATTCTGGCGGGAAACAGTTAAAGCTGGAGGCGAAGCTTTCGGAAGAATCATTAATACTTCTTCACCTTCCGGTATTTATGGCAATGTTGGTCAAGCGAACTATGGTGCGGCTAAAGCAGGTATAGCAGCATTTTCTGTTATCACCGCGATGGAACTCGTCAAATATGGTGTAACAGTCAACTGTCTTGCACCCGCTGCTTTCACACGTATGACCGCTGACCTCCCGGGAATAGTCGGTACAGAAGAAGGTGCTGAAGAAGCAATGAGCCCAAGATGGATTTCTGTAATCACTGCTTGGTTGTGTAGCGAAGCAGCCCAAAATGTAACAGGGCGAGTATTCGATGTTGTCGGAGAAAGACTTGGAATAGCCGAACAATGGCATCTAGGACCCTCTGCTAAACAAACAGATGACCCTGAAGGCCTTACAGACATTGTTAAGGAACTAATGAAGGATGCACAACTCAATCCTGATATGAGTGGCATGCCAACGGAAGGACCTGGAAGGCCCAGTAAAGACATCTAATGGCAATTGATTTCACACTTTCGCCTGAGTTGGAAGGAATACGGAATAACGTCCGTGAGTTCATTGAACGGGTAGTGAAACCCGGAGAAGAAATAATAGAAGGCTCCAATGGAACCGAACCGTTAAATCCTAAAGACAGGATTGGCAAACTAATTGAAATGCGAAAAGAGGCTTTCGAAGAAGGCCTCTGGTTGCCTCATATGCCAAAAGAATGGGGAGGGATGGAACTAGGGCACGTAGCTATGGCTATGGTTCAGGCAGAAGCAGCTAAATCCTACTATGGTCCGTGGGTTCTCAATTGTCAGGCTCCCGATGAAGGAAACATGCACACTATGTTGCATTGGGCCACAGATGAGCAAAAGGAAAAATACCTGAAACCTCTTTGTAAGGGAACAGCTACTTCTTGTTTTGCTATGACTGAACCAGAAGTAGCTGGATCAGATCCAACGCTTATCCAGACGAACGCCTATCAAGACGGTGAAGAATGGGTTATCAACGGGCATAAATGGTTCATTTCAAATGCACATCGTGCAAATTTTGCAATCCTTATCGCTAGAACCGAAGATGATCCTGAACTACCACAAGCAGCAAATACTGCTTTTATTATCGACCTTCCATCCGATGGTTGGACTGAAACTCGAGAAATTGAAACAATGCACGGATCAACAGGTCATTCTGAAATAGTTATTGAAGACCTTAGAGTTCACGATTCTCAGATGTTAGGTGGTAGAGGTCAAGGGCATTTACTCGGTCAGTACCGTTTGGGTCCAGCTCGACTAGCACACTGTATGAGATGGATTGCCCAGGCAGAGATGGCCCTTGACATGACGGTTAAGAGATCCCTGGAAAGATACAGTCATGGTTCAATCCTGGCTGAAAAACAAGGAATTCAGTGGATGATCGCTGACTCTGCGATGGAGCTTTATCAATGTAAATTAATGGTTCTGCACGCTGCTTCAAAAATTGACAATGGAGATGATTTTAAATCAGAAGTTTCAATGACGAAACACTTCGTAGCAAACAGCCTCAACCGAATAATCGACCGTGCCATACAAGTTCACGGTGCTCTCGGATACTCAACTGACACCCCTCTGGCTCACATGTACCAACATGCAAGATGGTCTAGATTTGCCGACGGTGCTGATGAAATCCATCAAATGCGTATAGCTCAAAGAACAATAGCCGCCTTTAAGGATCACGGTTCTACTTCTTCAGCTACTGGAAACCTGCCGATCTGAAAGTATTAAAACCCACTAAGTGAAATAAACAAGGAGAAAAAATGGAAGAAGTTGTGATAGTAGACGCTGTAAGAAGCCCAATAGGTAAAAGAGGTGGTGGTCTTTCCAACTCACACTCCGTAGACCTGCTAGGGACAGTTCAATCTGCCTTATTTACCAGAACCGGAATAGATCCTAAAGAAGTTGGACAAGTTGTTGGTGGATGTGTAGGTCAAGTAGGTATGCAAACTATGAATGTAACTCGCACAGCATGGCTGACCGCCGGTCTACCTATCGAAGTAGCCGCCACAACTGTCGATGCGCAATGCGGTTCTTCTCAACAGGCAACAAATCTTGCATACGCCCTAGTGGCATCAGGAACTGTCGACTCAGCTATTGGATGTGGTGTGGAACTTATGAGCCAAGTTGGCTTCGGAGCTACGATTCCTAAAGAACCCAATGCAGGAAGTCCGGTGAATCGTAACTACTTTGAGCATTTCGAGATGACTAGTCAATTCGAAGGATCGGAAAGAATCGCTGACCATTGGAAAATTACCCGTGATAATTGCGACGCCTTCGGAAAACTTTCTCAAGACCGCGCCGCCAGAGCATGGTCAGAAGATCGATTCGCCACACAGATAACCCCAATCGAAGTTCCAGTTACTGATGAAGATGGAAATCTTTCAGGAGAAAGTGTCACAGTCACTCGCGACGAAGGACTTCGCGAAACCACTATGGAATCACTTGCAAATCTGAAACCATCAGGACGTGAAAATGGTGTTCATACCGCTGGAACCTCTTCACAAATCTCTGATGGTGCTGGAGCAGTATTGATGATGACAGCCCAAAAAGCAGCAGATCTTGGGTTGAAACCTCTAGCTAAAATCGTTGATAGTTGCCTGGTCGGTTCAGACCCTGAGTTCATGCTCACAGGTCCAATATTCGCAACTGAAAAAATTCTAAACGAAAATGGAATGAAAATAGACGACATAGATATCGTTGAAATCAATGAAGCCTTTGCTTCTGTAGTTCTGGCATGGGAAAAAGAAACCAGTCCGGACATGGAGAGGGTTAATCCAAATGGAGGAGCGATAGCGTTAGGTCATCCTCTTGGTGGAACAGGTGCAATATTGACAACGAAGGCAGTTCATGAACTCCACCGAACTGACACCGAACACGCTTTGGTGACAATGTGTTGCGGTGGCGGACTGGGAACCGGAACCCTTCTGCAACGTCTATAATTTTTGGAGTTAATTTCAGTGTCAAACATGAAAAATTGTTCCGCTGTAATCTTCAACGGAGATGGCAGTTGGGAGAGAAGGGATGACTTTGATATCCCCAAACCTCCAAAAGGTGGAGCAGTTCTTGCTGTTGAAGCCGTCGGCCTCTGTCACAGCGATGTCGCTCAATTAAACGGCCAAAAACATGTTCCTGGAGAAGTTTCACCTACTGTTCCTGGACACGAAATAGTTGGAAGGGTCTACGCCTTGGACTCAGAATCAGAACTCGGAGTTGAAATTGGAGACCGTGTAGCAGTAAACATTGTTGTACCTACAGAACCTTCAGATTCAAACCCCTTCGGCATCAGTTGCTACGGATACAGTTTTGGACTAGATAAAGCTGAAGGACTCTGGGGAGGTTACGGAGAATACATGTCAATTCTTCCAAAAACCCAACTTGAACGCTTCACTAATGACATATCTGCTGAAGAGTTGACCATTTTTGAACCCCTAAGCAATGTCATTGCGTGGACAAGCCGGATTCGCTGGAGTCAAAAAATGAAAGTAGTGATACAAGGACCTGGACATATGGGTTTAACTTTTGCCGCTATGGCCAAACAAATGGGAGCCGACAAAGTGATCGTTACAGGAACCAGCGAAGATGATCACAGACTCTCAATAGCAGAAAAAATTGGAGCAGATTTCGTTATTGATGTCTCCAACGAAGACCTAGTCGAAAGAATCACAGACATCACTGGTGGCATAATGGCTGATCTTGTCGTCGATCTAAGTAGTGCACCATCGGTACCAGGATTATGCCTCGACCTAGTCAGATATGGCGGTGATGTAATTTGGGCTGGCCTCAAAGACCGAGAAGCAGTTCCAGTCGTAACTGATAATGCGGTAATGAGGGGAATTACTATCCATGGCGGAGCGGGCGGTACTAATAAATCATTAAAAGAAGCAGTAGAAATTCTTAATACAAAAGAGTTCCCGACTGCCCCGCTACTCGGAGAAGTCTTCACGATAGATCAAATTGATGAAGCTATGGCCGTATTGAACAGAACCTCAGCAAATGATGCTGTACGCGCTGTCTTATCCCATGCCCATAAGTAACTTAATTTTTTAGTAGTTATCTGACTAACCCCAAACCAGTGGACAATCCGGATGATCAACCACAGGGTCGCCTGTTCTCATATTTTCATGATGCAATTTCTTGGGAGTCCCAGGGCGAATCTTGTAGGTCGAATCATCCCCGCAATAACGAACTGAAACTGCCCGTCGTTGTTTGGACACTGAACTGTTCCCACCTGCCCCATGAAGGGTTAATGCATGATGCACAACCAAGTCTCCAGGTTTCGTATTGAATTGAATCAAGTCCAGTTTTTCGTCACTTATTTCAATATCGGGCAGATCCATTCCTTCAGTTCCGGGTAAAGATTCATTCACGACAAACCAATTGGGTTTAAATACTTTATTGCTCTTATGAGAGGAGCGAAGATAAACGACTCCACCTGTTTCAGAATCAACGTCATCCAAAGGAGCCCAGACTGTGCAAATGTTCTCCCCTTCTATATGGAAATAACTCAAATCCTGATGGAAAGCAGTTCTCTCAGCCGTACCCGGTTCTTTAATCAAAACCGAATCTTCATACAGGTAAACTTTTTCCGAGTTCATAAGTTCTGCAACAATCGAAGGAAGAGGGGATATTTTTGCAAACGCGGCAAAAATTTCATCCTCTTTCCAGTGATCGACTCCCGACAAAAATCGCCCACCTTTAACACCTTCGTCGGTTAAAACCGTCGAATCTTGAGTTTTATTTAGATCACTCCCAAGTGCTGTAAGATCAGCAAACATCTCTGGTTCAGTAAGCATAAGTTTCAAAGCGGAATCGATTAAATCAAGCCAATCTTTATTCACAATTTCAGGCAAATGGACAACTCCGTCTAGAAGAAAAGAAGAGATCTCCGCCTGTGTGATAGACCTCAATGGGTCTGAAGATGGGAAACTACCCATATTTTTTCATAAGATCATCGATTTGCAGATCAAATCCCTTAGACACTTGGTGGTCTCTCGCTGGACAAATGAGCACCTGCATCGGCTAAAAAAAACTGACCAGTAATATTTTGGGCAAAGTCAGAGGCTAAAAAAACAGATAAGTGTCCCAAGTCTTCAATAGCACTCATCCTTCTCAGTGGGTTTGATTGTTGTATGGCTAAAATTCGATCATCATCAAAAAAATCTACAACCGTTTCAGTCAAAGTTGTACCTGGAGCAATTGCTAGAACCCTTATACCCATAGGTCCGAATTCGACTGCCGCTGTCTGAGTCAAGTGATTTATTCCCGCTTTAGCCGCACCATAACCCGCTAAGAAAGGACTAGGTCTTGTAGTTTCACCTGAACTCACATTTATTATTACGCCACTTTCAGTCTTGCTCATATGTTTTGCTTCTGACTTCATAGATAAGGCTGTAACTAGAAGATTTTGTTCTATTACATCCCGCCATTTTTTCTCATCCATTTCCAATAGTGAAGCAGTCCCCTCTGGTCCAAGCATTCCAATATTGTTAACTGCTATATCAATCCCCCCAAGTTTCTCCGAAGACTCGTCAAACATTCTTTCAATCTGATTCTCTTCGCGAGCATCACCAACTATGGAGAAAAATGAACCTTGATTTAAAGCAACCAGCAACTCGACAGTTTCTTGTGCCTTGTCAGCTCTCTTATCCAACACAGCAACATTTGCGCCAGCTTGGGCGAACAGAAATGCTATAGAGCGTCCTATTCCAGCACCAGCACCAGTTACAACAACATTTTTTCCTGAATGGTCGATTTCAATAGGCAAATTAGTTCTCCAGTACTTTCAGCAAATCATCCAGAGCTGACTCTACCCAGCTAATAACAACCTCTTCTTCCGTGCCCCCTAGAGGGTGGGGAACTACCACAATTCTAGCCTTCGGCATTCCTAAGCTATTAGCCGCGGAACGAGTCAGTTCTTTAAACTTTTCTGTAGTGAAAACAACAGCCGGCACTCCCGCTTTTTCAATTTCAATCAAATCATGGACACTCCACGAAGTGCAAGATCCTCAATCAGCTGAGCCGGTTAAAACCAATTGAACTTCCTCTGCAAGCATTCCAACAACTTGAGGATTGCATGCCGTAGCAGCATTAGCTCTTTCGCCTTTTCCAGTGGTTATCGAAAACTTTGCATCAATTCTACCTGCAAGCCCTTCAGCAATTTTTGTTAACAACAAATCAGCATTTGGTTTACCATTCTCGAGAACCCCTATTTTCCCACCAGAAAACAATGGCGTAGTTGAAGACAACTCAACCACTTCATCCATTAAATCACCTTCAGGACTATGAATCTTCATATTCATAGACTAGACCTCCCCACTCCTTTTATATGGGAACTGTGACACTACGAGTCATTCCCCAACTGGGAACTACACATGAATGTTTTCCAGCGCCTCCACTTACTAGAACTTTGATATTTTCAACCTGTTGCGTCATTGGAACTAATTCATCATCTGAAAGTGAATGCATCCAGTCTGCCCACGCTAATAAGTTGAACTGCTCCCTAAAACGACCAGCTGGCATTCTCGCTTTCTCAAATAAGTACTCAGAAACGTCTTCCCTACCCCAACCTTGATCAAACGCAGTAGCAGCATGTTCAGGACAAAGGATAACGAACCATTCACCACCTGATATACAAGCATTATTGACTCCAAAAGTGGTCATAGCTGAAGCAGCCTTATCAAGTATTCTCTCAATGTTTTCCGATTCCATATCGTGAAAATTATGTGGATTTTCCCCACAGTGCACAGTAAGTGCACTTTCTGAATTGACTCCAATCGTTACCGGATATGAATCCCACGGGTTTTCCTTTTGATTCTCTGCGATGCAGTAGGTGTATTTCGAAGGCTGTCCCTGCGTTGAAGCATCACCTGGACCTGGTACCGCTCCTGCAATATGCAACAATATCAGTCGTATCGCTCTCCCTACCGTTGCATTTGCCCTATTACCGGGGCCAAATACCCCTAAACCGGAGTTAAAACCAAATTCATCCACTGCTCTTCCATGAACTATCAATAAAGGAGCAACAGGGTGAGTAGTTGTGTTAACTCCACGCAAATTAATCCTTTGATCACCTAAGGCTTTTACAGCCGCAACAACGACAGGAAAATACTCCGGTTTGCAGCCAGCTAAAACGGCATTAACTGCCACAGATCTGTAAGTTGCCGAGCCTCCTCTTGGTGGAAGAACTGTCAGTACTTCTTCTGGTGAAGCCTCTATACCACTAAGCATTTCAGTTACACGTTTATCTGTTGGCGCCACCAGTGGCAGACCATCCCCCCAGCCATGTTTCTCAAAGACTTCATAGATAGTGTCTGGGTCTTCATCTGAGAGTTCAAGGAACTGGCTTTGACTTTCCATTCCAACATTCTCTCCCATAGGCTTGCCGACTTTACAGTTGGGAAAATTCGATTATGAAATTTCCTTAATTTATAAAATAGGGTTATCTGTCACCAAAGTAACTTAGGTGTGTTGCTCTATAACTTTGACCGTCTTTACTCTCTGCATTGAAATCAGCACCAGCATCTTTGCTTGAAATTAATGCCAACCCTAAATTTCCTTCCATGGCGGGCGACCATGCTGCGACGCGTATTTCTCCGATTGCATTTCCTGATTCATCAAGTGCCGTCCATGGCTCTTCAGTTGGCGAAGCTAGACGTTCGCCTGATAACAGAACCTTCACCAGTCTTCTTGCAGGACCTCTACCTTTTTCCGCTATTAAGGCTTCTTTCCCAATGAAACGCTCTTCTCTTTCCAAGTTCATGAAACGTTCCAGACCTAATTCCAAAGGGGTAGCTGAAGCTCCGCAATCAGTCCTATATGCAAGCAATCCACTTTCTATCCTTTCAACCGCATTAGGAGTACCTGGGTGAATACCATGTCTTAAACCAGAATTCCAGACTCTTTCCCAAAGGTCCTTTCCTTTAGAGTTGTCAGTTAGAAATAGTTCAAACCCCCCTTGCCCACTCCACCCTGAACGGCAGATTATAAATGGGATGTCGTCCAATTGTGTATCCACAAAACCAAAGAAAGGTATGTCCATAACCCAATCTCCAAGTAAATCAACCATGGTTTGATCAGCTTTCGGTCCTTGAACCGCCAAAGGTGAAACTTCGGGTTCAAAAACACTGCAATTGAAGTTTCTTTCAGAACCTACAGCTTGAGCCCATAGCAGTAGATCACCATCTGCGATTGATATCCAGTAACGATCGTCTCTTAAACAAAGTGTTATCGGGTCATTAATAAGAATTCCTTGATAGTCACAAATTGGTGTGTAACGTGATCTACCCTCCTTACATGATCTCATTCCTCTAGTTGATAGATAGTCAACGAGTTCAAGAGCATCAGGACCCACTATCTCCACTTGCCTCTCACAACCCACATCCCAAATAGAAACATTTTCGGTTAATGCCTCATATTCAGCAGTTGGATTACCGTATGAAGTCGGCATATACATATGGTTGTAAATAGAAAATTGCTTAACTCCGTGTGAAATCGTCGCTTCGTAAAAAGGTGACTTCCTGACTCTTGAACCGATAGCAATTTCGCTAGTCATTTCTATTTATCTCCTTCATATCTATAAACAGGTGAGTCATCTGCTGCTAAGGGAGTATTACCCAATATGAGGTCTGCTGCCTTCTCGGCAAGCATCATAACCGGCGCATAAATATTTCCATTAGTGATGTTAGGCATAACAGAGGCGTCTACTACTCTTAGTCGTTCTGTTCCATGAACCCTCATAGATGAGGGGTCTACTACTGCCATGTGATCTGTTCCCATTCGAGCAGAACAAGAAGGGTGAAGTGCTGTCTCAGAATCCTTTTTGACCCAATCCAAAATCTCGTCATCATTTTCAATACCCGGTCCAGGTGATATCTCTCCCCCATTGAATTCTTCAAAAGCTGGTTGACTCATTATTTTCCTAGCAACACGAATAGCCTCAACCCACTCTTTTTCATCTTCTTCGCTGGAAAGATAGTTGAATCTAATCGAAGGTTTATCAAAAGGATCGCTTGTTTTTATTTTTACACTTCCGCGACTATCGGAGAACATTGGTCCTACGTGAAACTGGTAGCCATGGCCTGAAATCGGAGTACTTCCGTCATACCTGATAGCAATAGGCAAAAAATGGAACATCAAATTTGGCCACTCAACTCTTTCGTTTCCTCTTACGAACCCCCCTGCTTCAAAATGATTAGTTGAACCTGGACCTTTTCTCAACAACCATTGAAGAAAAACCAAAGGTCGTCTCCACATCTGTAGATAGGGCGACATAGAAACAGGTTTTTTGCAGGCGTACTGGACGTAAACCTCTAAGTGATCCTGTAAATTCTCACCCACACCGGGAAGGTCGATCAATGTCTTTACACCGGCCTCCTCAAGAGTTCTAGCTGAACCCACTCCTGATAGCTGCAGTAATTGTGGAGTGTTTATAGCACCTCCGCAACAAATCACTTCACCGGCTGCAATTGTTTTGTTACGCCTATCTTTTCTGAACTCAACCCCAACCGCCCTATTATCATCGAAAACTATTTTCGTAACATGCGCTCTTGTTATGACATCTAAATTTGCCCTTGAGCTAATAGGGTGCAAATAAGCAACTGAAGCAGAGTTTCGTCTACCCTGATAAATATTTCGATCAAAAGAAGCAAATCCTTCTTGGCGATACCCATTCACATCTTCAGTTAGGTCATAACCAGCCTCTTGAACCGCACTAAAAAAAGCTCCGAATAAAGGGCTCGAAGCAGGCCCTCTTTCCAGCATTAATGGGCCTCTATCTCCCCTATACCGATCTGCCCCATGGAGGCAGGTTTCCATTCTTTGGAAATAAGGTAAACAATGCGAATAGCTCCACTCTTTGCAACCTGGCGTTGCAGCCCAGCGTTCATAATCAGCAGGATTGCCACGTTGAAAAATCATGCCGTTGATGCTTGAAGAACCCCCCAAAACCTTTCCTCTTGCATGAGATACTCTCCTACCTTCAAGTCCTGGTTCAGGATCAGATTCGTACTTCCAGTCGTAAAACTTGTTACCTATACCGTATGAAAGTGCTGCAGGCATATGAATTACGAAATCCCATCGATGGTCTCGCCTTCCCGCTTCCAGTAAAAGGACTTTCACACCACTGTTTTCACTTAAACGATTCGCTAGTACACATCCAGCTGAGCCTCCACCTATGATAACTACGTCGTAATTACTCATTAGAACTCTCCGTGTAAATCAAATTTTTCATAGAATTGATTCTGCCTTCAAACTTGTCCTTAGTGGTGTCAAGGGAAACTTTTTACTAAAAAGTATCCTTACATATGGGAAAAAGTGTCTATGTGCCTAGATCTGGTGAGTCGTGGCGTAACCCTTATCCTATGTATTCAGATCTGCGAGATAACTCTCCGGTGCATTTCGTAGAAGAAGGATCTTATTGGTTCTTGTCTCGATTCGAAGATGTGTTTAATGCTGCAAGAAGTCCGAATATATTTTCCTCCCGACATGGTCTAACAATTGACCAGAATTCAGAATATTTAGAAATGGGAGATGCAACTCCTATAGTTTTTCTGGATCCACCTGAACATACCCAATTTAGAAGACTGATAAGCAAAGGCTTCACCCCTAGAAAAGCTGAAGATATGAGGCAGGACATTAATTCTTTTGTCGAGGCAGCAATAAAGAGAATAAAGGAATTAGAAAACTGTGACATTATTTCTGAACTGTTTAAACCCCTACCGAGTTTTGTGGTTTCAAAGTATTTGGGCGTACCAGCATCAGATCGAATGATTTTTGACACCTGGACAGAAAAAATCGTTGCAGGCGCAGTTCAAAATGAAGATAGTGAAGGACTCGATGCCATTATTGAACTTACGAGTTACTTCACAGAAATGATCGAGTGGAGGAAGAGTAAACCCGGGGATGATTTAATTTCAGAACTCCTAGAAATGGGTGAAGAGAAAGTTTCCATCATGTGGATTCTCGGATTAGCTTTCACCATGATCGCAGGCGGAAACGACACGACAACTGGCTTATTGGGTGGTTCGGCAGTGTTACTGACTGAGAATCCCGATCAGCGAAAACTTTTGCTAGAAGATTTACGACTTTTACCTGAGGCAATTGAAGAATTGTTGAGAATGACCTCTCCTGTTCAAGGTCTCAGTCGAGTTCTTCTAGAAGACTTCGAGTTGCAGGGTGAAAAAATACCCTCTGGTTCTCGTGTCCTAATTGGTTATGGGTCTGGCAACAGAGATGAGCGCGAATTCGGTAAAGACTCTGAAAAACTAAACATTCAACGAAAAATAAAACGAACGTTAGGTTTCGGGTCGGGCGCACATCTTTGTCTAGGTGCATCTGTCGCTCGCCTGCAGTCCTCTATTGCACTTAAGGAAATCTTGAGGAATTTTCCTGATTTCTATGTAGATGAAAGTTCCTCCACCTACGCAACTGGAAACTACGTGCGAAGGCACACACATTTAGCTTTCTACTCAAGCGACTAAGTATCTTTATATCTTCGATATCCTTAACATCAACAAATTTGTTTGAGGATAACCAATGAGTGAAAATCACAAAGGTCAAGTAGTCGTAGTCACTGGTGCTGGAAAAGGAATCGGACGTGCCATAGCGGAACGATTCTCAGATGAAGGCGCCAAAGTAGTCGTGAACGACATTGACGAAGATCGAGTTAACGAAGTAGTTGCGGTCATCAATAACAACGGAGGTGATGCTATTGGAGTTGCCGCTGACGTATCTGATAGCAGTCATGTGAAAAGAATTTTCGACTCGGCATTAGAATCTTTCGGAACTGTTGATGTACTTGTAAACAATGCAGGGATCGTAAGTCCAATGCTTCACTTCTTCGAAGCAGATGAGGCTTGGTGGAGACGCATTATTGACGTTAATTTAACTGGACATTTCCTTTGCTCTCAACAAGCAGCAAGGATCATGGCTTCCAAGAAACACGGTGTGATTATCAATATGTCGTCAGGTGGTGCTACTCGTGCACACAGATCCTTCACGGCCTATGACGCTTCGAAGGGAGGCATAGAAGCCCTCACTAGAGCGATGGCTCTTGATCTGGGACCTTACGGCATAAGAGTGTGTGCACTCATGCCCGGTTCAATCGATACTGAGGGGATGGATGAAGAGGCAAGAAATCTTCGAGGTGAGAATATACCTCTCGGCCGTCCTGGCGATCCTGATGACATGGCAGGTCCAGCACTTTTCCTCGCCTCTGAAGACGCCAAATACATCACTGGAGATGTAATTAAAGTGGATGGCGGAATGCTTTCGCAACAGAGATCTGCAACAGTAGATATAGTCCCTCCTTCCACATTCCCACCTTTAAAGGACATTCTCGAAGGAGAGTAACACCCGTAATGGTCACGAATAAAATACGAATCGGAGCTGATGTTGGAGGAACATTTACCGACGTAGTGCTTGAAACAGAGAGGGAAATATTTTCAACGAAAGTTCTCACTACTTACGAATCACCCGAAATAGGAATACTTCAGGGTATCAATGCAGTTATAGACGATTCAGGAACTGATCTCTCCGAGCTTGACTCTTTTATACATGGAACAACTCTTGCCACGAATGCTTTGATCTCTAGAACTGGAGCAAGAACAGCTTTTGTAACCACAAAAGGTTTTCGCGACACGGTTGAAATGAGAACTGAGAGCAGATTCGAACAATATGATCTCAATCTTGAATTACCCAAACCTCTAATTGAGAGAAAAGACAGATATGTGCTTTCAGAACGCATATCTGCCGATGGTTCTGTACTTTTACCTTTTGATGAAACGGAAGCTAAAAATCTGATCGACCTCTTGGCTCTTGAGGAGAACGGGTATGAAGCCGTAGCGGTAGGTTTTATACATTCATATATGAATAACAGCCATGAATCTCTCTTTCAGGAAATACTTTTAGATCAACTTCCAGATATGAGAGTTTCAATTTCATCTGAAGTGTCTCCTCAAATGAGAGAATTTGAAAGATTTAACACAGTATGCGCTAATGCCTATGTCCAACCTATGATGGCCGCTTATCTTGAAAGGCTTAAAACGAAATTAGCTGATGCCGGAGCGAAATGTGACATTCATCTCATCCATTCTGGTGGTGGACTGATCAGTATAGAAAGTGCAATAAAATTTCCTGTACGACTCATAGAATCAGGCCCTGCAGGTGGCGCTATTTTCGCTTCTGAAATTGCAGCTCGTCACGGAATTGACGCTGCTCTCTCTTATGACATGGGAGGCACAACTGCAAAAATATGCCTCATAGACGAACAGTCTCCACGATCGGCAAAAACTTTTGAAGTGGCGAGAACCCACCGCTTCACTAAAGGAAGTGGAATGCCTATATCAATACCTGTTATAGAAATGATTGAAATAGGAGCTGGCGGTGGATCAATTGCAAATGTTGATGACCTTAAACAGATAAGAGTCGGTCCTCTAAGTGCTGGTTCCGAACCAGGCCCTGCAGCTTATGGATTAGGCGGTTCTCTAGCGACAGTAACGGATGCAAACATATTGCTTGGTCGAATCTCACCAGAGACTTTCGGTGCGGATGATATTAACCTGCTTCCCGAAGAGTCTAGAAAGGCTCTGCTAGCTGATGTAGCAGAACCACTTGAAGTAGATGTTGAAAATGCAGCGATCGGAATCATCGAGGTTGTCGATGAAAATATGGCTAACGCAGCTCGTGTTCATGCAGTAGAAAATGGTAGAGACGTATCTCAATACACAATGATTGCGTTTGGCGGCGGAGCGCCTCTTCACGCCTCTCGTTTATGCGACAAGTTGGAAATAGAAAAATTACTTATACCTCCAGGAGCAGGTGTAGGTTCTGCCATAGGTTTTCTCCGAACACCATTTTCTTATGAAGCTTTAAAAAGTTTCTACGTATCCGTTGAAAATTTTGACCATGAAAGTGTCAACCAGCTTCTAAGCAATCTGACTTCTGAGGCTACAGAATTTGTAATGGATGCATCGAAGGAGAATTTTCCTGTCGAGAGTCTCATTGTGGAACGTTGCGCTTTTATGAGATATGTAGGGCAAGGATGGGAAATCCCTGTTCCTCTGGAAAATACAACATTCGACCACCTTGGCATCGAACTACTCAATAACGAGTTCGAGAAAACCTATGAGGAACATTTTGGTAGAGCCATAGAAGGTCTGCAGATTGAAGTAGTCGGATGGTCCGTAAAGGTAACTTCCCCAAGACCAGAAATTGAAAAAACTATTACTGTAGGTTCAGAAAGTATTGTTACAAGTAATTTTAAACGTGTTATCTATGACCCAAGTGAGGATTCTGAAGTTAACGCTTCTATCTTCGAGCGTGAAAATTTAACCCCCGGTGATTGTGTTATGGGTCCAGCAATAATTGTTGAGGATCAAACAACAACTTGGATTTCTAGTGAAAAGAAATCAACTGTTCAGCAAGATGAGTGTCTGCTGATAACCAAAAAAGCTGAGGCTGCTGAATGAAACATTTAAAAAATCAAGTGATGTGGAATCGGCTTATATCAATAGTTGAAGAACAAGCTCTGGCTCTTGTTCGTACAGCCTTTAGTACAAGCGTTAGAGAAGCAGGAGATCTCTCAGCGGGTGTATACGACACTAAAGGAAGAATGATCGCACAAGCAATAACCGGAACTCCGGGACATGTAAACACTATGGCAGCGGCTGTAGTTAACTTCATAGAAGATATCGGACCTCATAGAATCTATGAAGGCGATGTTTACATAACTAATGACCCGTGGAAGGGCACGGGTCATTTACATGACTTCACAGTTGTTACCCCCGTGTTCAAAAATGCAAACCTAATAGGTTATTTCGGATGCACCGCTCATGTGGTAGACGTCGGCGGTAGGGGTTTTGGGCCTGACGCAACTGAAGTTTACGAAGAAGGACTTTTCGTTCCTATTATGAAACTGTTGGAACGCGGCGAACTAAATGAAGACTTGATAAACATAGTTCGCCACAACGTTCGTGAGTCTTCACAAGTAATTGGTGACCTTCATTCTCTTTCAACATCTAATGAGACAGGTATTAGACGTCTACATGGAATGCTCGACGAATTCCATTTAGATGATTTAGAAGATCTAGCTGAATTCATTTTCGAAAAAACACATGATGCCACGATGAAACGTCTTTCAAAGTTGAAGCCAGGTGAATACAAAAATGAAATGCAAGTTGATGGGTACAACGAGACAGTCACCTTAAAGGTGGCCATTACAGTCGATAAAGAAGGTGCACATGCTGATTTCGAAGGAACTTCGCCAACCTGCGAACATGGAGTCAACGTTCCATTAGTTTACGCTCATGCTTATTATTCGTATGCCATGCTCGTAGCACTGGCCCCTGAAATGCCGAGCAACTATGCATCACTGGCAGCTTTTACTGTTAGCGCACCAGAACAATGCATACTCAATGCTAAACATCCTGACCCTGTTGCAGTCAGACATGTGACTGGGCATTTTGTAACAGACCTTTGCTTAGGTGCCTTATCAGAAGCTCTCCCTGAAGTTATTCCAGCAGAAGGTGCAGGAGCTCTATGGAACTTTCATGTCAGCGCGAGGTCAGCTGAGTTAAATCTAGATTTACCACCAAGAGAAATACTCATGTTTAATAGCGGTGGTACAGGAGCTAGACCAAATTTAGATGGACTAAGCAGTACTGCTTTTCCTAGTGGTGTTAGAACAATGTCATCCGAAGCAACCGAACAAGTCGGACCAATAGTTATATGGAGAAAAGAGTTGCGGCCAAATTCAGGAGGAGATGGACGTCATCGCGGTGGCTTAGGTCAAATAATTGAACTGGCTCCTTCTAAGGGTTACAAATTTTTCTTTAGCTGCATGTTTGACCGAGTCGAAAACCCTGCACGAGGACGTAACGGAGGAGAAAGCGGCGCCCCAGGAAGGGTGTATCTCGATGATGGGACACCCTTTGATGCAAAGGGGAAACAACCTGTTCCAGAAGGAAGAAGACTGATTTTAGAACTTCCAGGTGGCGGAGGTTTCGGTAATCCGGAAGACAGAAATCCAGATTCAATTGAAAATGATCTAGAGCAGGGTTATGTTTCTTAAAATGTCGGACCAACTTTAAAAGAAATTCAAATCAAGATTTATGACTGAGGGTATCTCATG
>PBYV01000039.1 GCA_002729765.1 Acidimicrobiaceae bacterium | reverse complement strand
CCCGGCAATCAATCCAAGCGCCAAAACAGCAGAAACAATCCGCCAGCTCCGACGCCTAATAAGCTTTTCCATAAAGGAAATCCCCTCCATTAGTGAACAAAAACGAATGTCAAAAGACATTCAGATATAGAAGTGTAAGACAAACAAAAGCTTTTACGCAATAGCGGGAAAATTTGTTACATATCTGCAACTTTTAAGTGTTACTTAAGTAATTTTTCACTTTTCATTGATGTTTAGGGTAATTTCGGCTTTCAAATCTCTAGAAGAGGCCCCTAAATGAGCCTTATAAACGGCTGAATCCGTGTACCAACCTGAAATATCTCGATGTCCTAGGCCAGATTTCCTTCCTCCGACTGCTATCGGAACACGTATTGAGCGTTCTGGCCATCCCGGATCTGCAGGGTCCCAGTATGCAAAAGCTCGGTTTCCTAAGTTGAATTCGACTTTTTCAGTCTCCCCCGGTTTTAAATAAATTTTTTTAAAAGCTTTGAGTTCTTTTTTTGGTCTTGCTAATACTGGCGAGACATGTTCGATGTAGCACTGAACAACTTCAGTTCCTGCCCTGTCCCCGTTGTTTGTGACAGAAATTGTTAAATCAACAGTCTCCCCTTCAAGCAGTTCTTGAATGGAAGGCATCTTTTTCAAATCCGGTTCTGACCAATCAAAAGTGGTGTAACTCAATCCATGACCAAATGGGTATGCAACTTCGATATCACGAGCGTCATACCATCGATATCCAACGAAAACTCCTTCAGCGTAAAGCACTTGACTATTCTCACCTGGGTAACTAGTGAATGCCGGTGTGTCTTCTAAACGTTTTGGGAAAGTTGTGGGGAGTCTCCCGCTGGGTTCAGAATCGCCGAGTACAACGTCTACTAGAGCATCTGACATTCCTTGCCCTCCAAACCAGCTGACAAGAACTGCGCCTGCGTTATCCACCCAGTCCATCGTTATTGGCGAACCCGAATTGACTACTACCAATGTTTTCGGATTGCAAGCAGATACTTGACGGATCAGTTCCGCCTGATTGCCTGGAAGGTCCATATTCTCTCTGTCGCGTCCTTCTGTTTCCCATTCTTCATCGGTGCCAACGACCATCACAACAACATCTGCTTCTTTCGCAACTGCTACGGCTCTCTCTAAAATGTCCTCATTTTCAGGTGGCCTTAAACCAACTTGGACTCCGCATAACCCAACACTTCCTTCGCTCGAGTATTCAACTACTAGCTCAACGGTTTCTCCACAATTAAGCTTTAGAGGGACTGATACTTCTTCACTCCCAAGACCAAAAAAAGCTTCTCCAGAAGGAATTGGGTCACTGATTCCGTCAATAAGCGTCTCATCATTGACCTTCACTCTCGCTTTTCCTGCCTGTATCAAAGTCAAAGTATGGATGCCGTCTTGGTCGGACGTTAATTGCGATTTAGCCCGGAAGCTACAGTTAGTAATGTCAGCAACGCCTTCTATTCTTTCAAAGTGAAGTAAGCGGCCATCAGGTTTTGTTGATGATGCAACTGAAGTTCCTTCACAGTTGAAACCATTAAAGTATTCAATCGAAAAACCTTGTTCACCATTTTCTGTTGTCAGAATTCTCCGCGCTATTGGCCTACTAGTTCGGTCTGAAACTGTTCCAGGTTCGTAGACAATTTCGCAATGCTCAAATCTATTGTTAAAAGCTTCTAGTGGTGACACCACATATTGTGGTACGAGTTGAGCTGATCCACCACCCATTATCATCGCTGTTGCAGCGTTCGGTCCTATTAAGGCAATACTCTTTAATTCTTCTTCTTTAAAGGGAAGCAGACCATCGTTTTTTAATAGAACCATTGATTCAGCAGCCGCTTGTCGTACCAAAATACGGTCATCAGGATTTTCGAGTTCTCTTTCAGGAATTTGAAGCGGATCTTCGAAGGCCCCTGTTCTTTCAAGTAAAAGAAGCAACCTTCGAACCGAAGAATCTACTGTCTTTTCATCAATCTCTCCGCTATTGACTAGCTCAACAATTTTTTCTCCGTAGTGCTCGACAGGACCTGGCATTTCTAAATCAAGTCCGGCGTTAACAGAATTTGCAGTTGATCTAGTAGCAAACCAATCGCTGACAACTATCCCATCGAAACCCCATTCTTCTCGCAAAATTTTTGTAAGAATCCTTTCATTTTCACATGCGTAAATGCCGTCCAAGCGATTGTATGAGGCCATTATTCCCCAAGCTTGAGCTTCCTTTACTACAGCTTCAAATGGAGCCAGATAGATTTCTCGCAATGCTCTTTCTGGCACAACTGAATCTATTGTGTTTCTTTCAAATTCAGAATCGTTAGCAACAAAGTGTTTAGTTGTTGTCCCAACTCCACCCGACTGGACGCCTTTTACAAATTGAACAGCAATGCTCGAAGTGAGAAAAGGGTCCTCCGAGTAACACTCAAAATTTCGTCCTCCAAGTGGTGTCCGGTGAATGTTGACGGTTGGAGCTAATAGAACATGAGAACCTCTTGCACGGGTTTCGCGTGCTAATGCTTTTCCCAATTGATTGATTAGCTGTGGATTCCAAGTCGCTCCTAAAGCTGAACCACACGGGATGCACAAAGCTGGTGTACCTGAACCTAAAAGGCCTGCCCCTCTCGCACCTGCTGGACCATCCGTTACTTTAAGCGAAGGTATTTCTAGACGTTCTACAGGAAACACATCCCAAACCCCTTTACCAGACATCAGAGTAGCTTTCTCTTCAAGGGTTAATTCTGTTAATAAGTCATCTATGCGTTTGCTCATATATAGATATTTATCTCATAAAAGTGAATTTTGCTAATGGGGTTTTGAAGATATATCTATCACGAAATGTGACTGAATGATCTCGCAAGTAACCTTTTATTTATGTTCGATTTAATAATTAAAGATGGCACTGTAATTGATGGAACTGGTTCACCTGGGGTGAAGACTGACATAGCTGTATCTGATGGGAAGATTTCAGATATCGGAAGCTTTGATTCAAGTGAAGCAAAAGAAATTGTTAATGCGGAAGACATGATCGTTTGTCCAGGTTTTATTGACCCTCACACCCATTATGACGCTCAGCTTTTCTGGGACCCTTACGCTTCGCCTTCTAATCTTCATGGGGTCACAAGTGTCGTTATGGGAAACTGTGGTTTTTCAATTGCTCCGATATCCGATGCTTCAGATGCTCAATACCTTGGGGCGATGCTCGTCCAAGTAGAGGGCATGTCTGCTGAAGCACTTCGTTTAGGTGTTGACTGGGAATGGAATTCTTTCGAGGATTATCTAGGACGTTTAGATGGAAATGTGGGAGTTAATGTCGCTGCGATGGTAGGTCATTGTGCTCTTCGACGAACCGTCATGAAAGACGATGCTGTGAAACGAGAAGCTACCGAAGATGAGATTGCAAAAATGCAGAAACTTCTTGGGGAAGCTCTTGAGGCTGGTGGTCTTGGGTTTTCTACGAGCCGTTCATTCACTCACACAGATGGTGACGGTTTACCTGTCCCCTCAAGGGTTGCATCTACAGAAGAAGTTTTAGCTCTAGCAGAAGTTTGTGAGAAGTACCCCGGTACAACGCTTGAATGGGTAGCAGATGGTTGTTTGAACGGTTTTTCCGATGAAGAAGTTGAACTGATGACTCAAATGTCACTGCGAGCTAGACGTCCTCTCAATTGGAACGTTCTGACTGTCGATTCTGCTCGCCCAGATGACTATAGAAATCAAATAAATGCATGCGAGCGCGTAGCCGAAGAAGGTGGAAAAGCAGTGGCCCTCACCATGCCGATTCTGGTTGGGATGACAATGCATTTTCATTCATTCTGCGCTCTTTACAAACTTCCAGGGTGGGACGAAATAATGACTCTGCCAGAAGATGAGAAAAAGCAGAAATTGGCTGATCCTTCTGTAAGAAAATTACTTGAAGAAAATGCGGCTTCACCAGAAGCAGGGGTTTTTTCAAGGCTTACAGGCTGGGGTAGATACCGGATAGGGGAAACTTTTTCTGAAGAGAATGAAGGGCTGGATGGAAGACTGGTTTCTGATATCGCCAGAGAACGCGGAGCTCGAGATTTCTATACTCTTCTCGACATAGTTTTAGCCGACGATCTTAAAACAGTTCTATGGCCAGGACCTACCGATGATGATCCCTCTAGTTGGTTGATGCGACAAACTATTTGGGAGCATGAAGAGGTAATGATTGGTGGTTCGGACGCGGGAGCTCACCTTGATCGTATGGCAGGTGCTTCTTATCCAACAGAGTGGATTCAGGACTGCCTTAGCGGGAGAGAACTCGCACCTGTCGAGAAAGCCATCGAGCATATGACTGATGTTCCAGCCAAATTTTTCGGTTTAGTTAACCGGGGTAGAATCGAAAAAGGTTTCTGTGCTGATTTAGTTATCTTCAATCCTGAGCAAATCAATGCACAAAATCTTAAAATATTAAATGACCTACCTGGAGAAAGCCCACGTCTTTACGCAGGAGCTGAAGGGATTGACAAAGTTTTCGTTAACGGGGTCCTTACCATAAATGATGGACTACCCACAGAAGCTTTGCCTGGTGTTGTTTTACGTTCGGGAATCCACACTGTCACAAATCCAATCCCAGCTGACCGCTAAATGACACTATTATCTGAAAGTCTGATAACTCTGTCAAGACTTTGGGGTATTTACCAAAATGTCTGATTCGCCAAGACCAAAAATTAGGCACATGCCTGGTCTCGATGGCGCTCGTGGTCTTTGGGTGATTCTGGGACCTCTTCTTTATCATGCTCGACCTGAAAATGTGCCTGGTGGACCTTCAATCGTTCCAGGGGGAATTCTGTCTCTTGACTTGTTTTTTGTATTGTCAAGTTTTCTTATTGTCACCATCGCTCTAAAAGAGTGGGATCTGGCTGGCAAAATTGATCTGAAAGGATACGCGGGGAGACGGGCTAGGAGACTTCTTCCTGCTTTACTTGTAGCACTTGTAGGTCTAACCGCTTATCTGATTTTTTTCGGACATACCGACCAAGTGAGTCGATGGACCGGCGCTATTGTTTCGGCACTCACTTACAGTGCAAACTGGCATGAGATAGCCGCAGATATTTCTTACTTTGAGCACTACAGGACCCCTTCTCCACTGAAACACATCTGGTCATTTTCAATTGAAGAACAGTTCTATATTTTCGCTCCCCTTTTCATTATCGTTGGTTTAGGAATTCTGAAAAAGAGCGAGAAGTTGCTCTTATGGTTCGCTATTGCTGGCGCTATAGCTTCCGCTTGTTGGATGGCGCTACTCCATGAACCTGGAACGGATCCATCTCGCGTTTATTTCGGTACAGATACCAGAGCTCAAGCTCTTTTTGTTGGGATTATCTTGGCTCTGCTTGCAAGGAGAATAGGACCACCAAAATCCGAAATGGCCACAAAGCTAATCGCTCTGCTTGCATACCCAGCTACCGCATTCCACCTCTGGGCAGTACTTTTCGTTTCTCAAGAGAATGAATGGATGTTTGAGCGTGGTGGATTCCTGCTGATTGCTGTTATGAGCGCTCTGATTATTTATGGTTTGACAGTTTCAGCTCAGTGGAGTCCTTTGCATCGCTTTATGGAATCTACTCCTCTTAGATATCTAGGGCGCATAAGTTACGGCCTATACCTCTATCACTGGCCTGTTTATATGCTTGTAACCGGAAACCGTCTTTCCCGTCTACTGCCTGGAGTGCATGAAATCGACGGGGTCCCTCTTCTTTTGTGTCACTTGTTGATCACTGGAATTTTGGCTTCAATAAGCTTTCATCTGATAGAACGTCCTTTTCAAAATCGCCGTTTCCCTTTAACGAAAAGACCTACAACAGCCCTGTCAGGAACAGTCGCTGCTTCTATAGGAATCGCAGCCATCCTGTTCGGTCTGCTTTGGGTGAATACCAGACCTGCCGATGCCAGCGAGGACTTCTCTGCTGCTGGAGGTGTCTGCGTCAAGCAAGGATTACTTCCACCACCCAGCGATGAAAGAACACGAATTCTTGTTATTGGCGACTCAGTATCCGTACAAATTGCTGAAGCTCTGTGTAGCTGGTCGCTGGAAAATCCAGGTGAAATCGTAGTCATGAACGAAGCTCATCTTGGATGTGTTGTGGGTCGCTACGGGCAGAAACGTGTCCCTGAAGGAATAGAAGGTCCTGTAGGAGAGTTGTGTTCCGCTTGGAATGACCCTGTGCCTTCACATGAGATGTTAGAGAGGGACATAGTTTCATGGCCTACTGCAGTTGAAATTTTTCAACCTGACGTGGTGATTGGACATATAACTCCTTGGGATGTGACTGACCGTTTAATTCCATCTTTGGGTGACGAATGGGTTTGGGTTGGAACTGATGCCTACGACAATTACATCTCGTCTGAATATCGAACTGGTACTGAAACTCTCGCATTGACAGGCGCTCACGTTTACTGGTTGGAAGGAGCGCATCTGCGTCGAGAAATAAAACCTCAAAATCACCCTGACCGTATCGATGCTCTGAATCAATTGGTTACTGACGCAGTTTCGGATCTTGATTACGCGACTATTGCTCCATATAAGGAATTCATCGGTGAGATTGGAAGTAGTAGAGAAAAACAAATACGCGATGACGGTGTTCATCTAACAGAACAAGGACTCTCAGAAGTAGCTGAGTGGATTATCAACGACGTAATCTCAACTAACACAAAATGAATGAATAACTAACTTCTTGATGACCACCAAGTGTTTAAACGTTTTTTCAGTTCTTCTTTTTCAACTTCTCCCTCTTCTCTCTTTATTTCTAAGAGAAACTTCAAAGCTTGACCTACTTCCCTACCAGGCTCTAAACCCAGATGTGCCATTATTTCATCACCGTCTAAACCTGGACGTTCTGATTTAGCTCTCTCTTCTTCGGCTAGATCTTTAATACGTATTTCGAGATCATCCATTGCTGCTTGGATACCTTCTTCTTTTACACGATTTCGCGTAGTGCAATCGCAACGAATCAAGTGATTCAACTTGCCTAGTAAGGGTCCCGCGTCTCTTGCGTATCTACGTACAGCTGAATCTGACCAACCATCTACGTAACCTTTAAACCTTCCAGAAAGTCTCACGAGTTCACTTACTTGTTGAACTATCTCCTCTGGAAAATCAAGAGCTTTAAGTCTTTTGCGAGCAATTCGCGCTCCAACTTCTTCATGGTGTCTGAAAGTGACCCCTCCATGTGAAAAAGATCTTGTGTCGGGTTTCCCGATGTCATGAAAAAGAGCTGCTAGGCGGACAACTATGTCAGGTTTTGTTTTGTTGACAACAGCGATCGTATGAGCCAAAACATCTTTGTGTTTATGTATGGGGTCTTGTTCCATCTCTAAACGTGACAGTTCAGGAATAATGTCGTCCATCTCACCTGTTTCAACAGACGTCCACAAACCTTCAGCGCAATCTTCCTTGAGAAGGATTTCAGATAGTCGGTCCATACTAAGATTTTAGAAACAAATTACGAATAAGAATAGCCCTTAAGAAGATTTTGGCTGATTCTCTATTTTTATTCCCAACATTCGCGCGGCATTACCTCTAACAATCTTCCAAACAACATCTTGCGGCAAATGCCCCATCATGTCCTGAGCAACTTCTTTAGTATTGGGCCAAGTAGTGTCTGTGTGTGGATAATCCGTTTCAAAGGTTATGTTGTCCACTCCAACTTCATCCAATGAATTAAGTCCGTGCTTGTCACGAAAGAAACAACCAAAAACCTGGCGGTAGTAATAGGTTGACGGTGGCTCAGGAATAATGTCAGCAACACCTCCCCAAGCCCTATGCTCTTTCCACACATCATCCACTCTTTCCAAAATGTACGGAAGCCAACCAATCTGACCTTCGCTGTATGCCAAAGTTAATGTTGGAAAACGCACAAGGACTCCTGAGAACAAAAAGTCGCTCAAAGAAGCTATTGCATTATTAAAACTCAAAGACGCCGCAACCGCTGGTGGAGCATCAGGAGAGGCAGCCGGCATCTTCGAAGACGAACCAATATGCATGCAAACAACTGTTTCGGTATCTTGACATGCTTGAAAAAAAGGATCCCAATACCCTGTGTGTATCGATGGTAAACCTAAATTAGGTGGTATTTCTGAAAAACAAACCGCTCGACAACCGCGTTCGGCATTCCTTCTGACTTCTTCGGCAGCTAGGTCTGCATCCCAAAGAGGGATAATTATCAGAGGAAGAAGAGCGCCGTTAGAGTCACCACACCATTCTTCAACCATAAAGTCGTTGTATGCCTTCACACAAGCCAAAGCAAGTTCACGATCTTTAGCTTCAGCAAAAGTTTGGCCACAGAAACGCGGCATGGTCGGAAAAGAAAGCGAAGCTTCAACATGATTGGAAATCATGTCTTCGACACGGGCCTTCGGTTCGTAACAACCAGGTCTCATTTCATCATAAGTAATAGGTGACAAAGTCATTTCTTCACGTGCAAAACCAACTGCCGCTACATGCCTCTTATTGGGATGCACCAGATCTTCATAAAACCAGATGTCACACCAAGGAGCATCTGGTGTGTCCAGCTCGTACTCGTACATCTTGGGTCCGCCCACCCAAAGCATTTCACCTAATCGACGACGTTCAACCCTTGGTCCTTTTTCCTGAAATTTTTTCGGCAACCATGTTTCCCAAAGATGTGGAGGTTCAACAAGATGATCGTCCACACTGATGATCATTGGAATCTCTGTTGTAGAACCTTTACTTACCTGTTCTCTTATGTTCATTTAGTCCTCCGGAATATAGAAAATCTATTTCCATGCATGCATCAGATTCTAGACCTTATGTTACCCAACTCGCATCTATGACAATTTCTAGGCAATATGTATTAGTTAAGAAAGGAAAATAAATGAAAGTTGGAATTGCGTTCGCAAACATCTTAAATTTCGGCACACCAGAAGGAAGTATTCAATTCGCTCAAGCTGCAGAAAAAGCAGGCGTTGACTCTCTATGGACTGTTGAACATGTCATATACCCTTCCAATTACAATTCGGAATATCCATATGATACGAGCGGCAAAATGATGATGGCGCCTGACACGGATCTGACAGACCCTCTAATATGGCTTACTTGGTTGGCCGCAAATACATCTTCAATCAGATTAGGCACTGGAATTCTCATCCTTCCAGAAAGAAACCCTTTAGTGCTGGCAAAGGAATTAGGAACGTTGGATTCTCTCAGCGGCGGCAGAGTTGAGCTTGGAATCGGAGTCGGATGGCTTAAAGAGGAATTTGATGCCCTCGGAATACCTTGGGAGCGTAGGGGTGCACGTACTGACGAATACGTTGCTGTAATGCAAAAACTCTGGAGTGGTAATGAGGTCTCATTTGACGGCGAGTTTGTTTCATTCGAAAATATTTCTTCAAATCCAAAACCAGTAAACGGTTCAGTCCCTATAACAATCGGCGGTCATAGCGATGCGGCAGCAAGACGTGCGGGGCGTATAGGTAATGGGTTTTTCCCTGGGAATGGCGATTTGCAACACATGTTAAACCTTATGAATGAATCAGCTGAGCAAAATGGACGTGACCCTAAAGAAATAGAAGTCAACTGGGGTGATACTGAGATAATGGGTTCGGACCCCATTGCCGCTGCAGAGAAATTGAAATCTCAAGGAGTCACCAGAGTTATCGTTCCATCAGTCATGTTTTTGAATAATACAGAAGAACAATTGGCAGAGTTCGGGGAGCGTGTGGTCTCAAAAATTTCAGATATCTGAAGTCAGATAGTTGAACATTCCTTTAACTTTTAGACTGATTAAAAGAAAACCAAAAGGTGAAAGCCGGTAAACAATCTGATGACAAGTTGGAGAAGTAACACAGGGATGCGATCAGGGGTACCTATTACTCCTCTTGGCTCAGATGGGCGATCTTTTAGGGGGCCAAGAAGCGGATTCCCTTCATCTTTATTCACTAAACGCAATGTGCTGATTGCACTTATTATCTTTTCTTTCTTGATGATTATCGTCATAGGTCAAAGCAGTGACTCAGAACAAATAGAAGAAGAACAAGGACTTGAAGCAACAGTTCAAGTGTCGATGGTTCGAGCAGGTTTACCTAAAGTAATAATAGAAGTAATCGATTCAACAGTTGTACTTACTGGGATCGTAGAGACCAAGGAGTTGGAAGAAGCAGCTATTCGAATAGCTCTAGCACAACCTGGCGTTATAAGCGTTGAGAACATGCTGAAAGTACCTGCACCTGTAAATCAAGTGACTACCACCACCACTCCAGATCTGCCTGCGAACCAAGCAGACCTACTTCTACAAACACGACTAAGTGCTGCTGGTGCCTCTTCTGGAATCCAATTCCAGTCAGGAGGCGACATTTTAACTCTTGAATCAATACCTACTCTGGAAAGGCTCGCTTATTTCTTATCTAATGAAAAGGAAATAAAAGTTCAGATACTGGGACACACAGACAGCGACGAAAAATGTACGGGCGACAATCTAATACTTTCACAAAGACGAGCAGAAGCTGTAAGGGCACAGTTGCTTGCTCGCGGAGTTGAAGCTGAAAGACTGATCTCGACAGGGATGGGGCATACAGATCCGATTGCTGACAATCTGAGCAAATCTGGTAAGGCTGCAAATAGAAGAATTGAATTCTTACTAATAACAGAAGGGCAAGAGGGTATTCCTTCGCCTCCTCAACTTGAAACAGCAGGTGCCTGTTAATTAAACAAACTTTCCTTTTCCTTAAGGGGTTTGCACTATCCCTGAAATAACAATGATTGTTTTGTAAAATGTACTCAGGACGTCTCGTCTAAACATCTGTGAATCTCACATTGGTTCGCGCGTGTTTAATGAGCACTCAAAGGTGAGGAGCTTAAATGACAGGAAAAGGACTTTGCGTGCGATGCAGGCAAATAGTTCCTCTTATGCTTACCAGTCTTGTTTGTGACAGGGCAGGTGCTTCAGCTCAACCAACTGGGATTTGTTCTGAATGTGTTGAGCAAAATGAACTTAACGAAGAGAAAATCATAAGTAATTAAACTTGACGCTTGTCACAAAATGACAGATTGCTTTTCTAAGTTGGCAAAATACGAGTGTGGACACTTTTGGAATAAAAGATGAGAGGCCATCTAGGATCGATGACTCTAAACCTTCAGGTTGGAAAGCTCGCCTAACTGAGACTGCTGTAGGACTTTTCAGCCATGCCCCAGATCCGCTGGAAGAGACTTTCCAGTATCCAAATGATCCTGGGCTCTTTGGACCCAAATCAATTACATGGAAAGTAATGGGTGATGTTTCTTCTTTTATAGGTGGAATAAGAGCACTTCTAATCCAGGCAGCTCACCCCGAGGTGGCAGCTGGAGTTGCAAACCACTCAACTTACCGTGATGACCCTCTTGGAAGACTTTCTCGAACTGCTTCTTACGTAACTGCAACTGCATTTGGGGCAATGCCAGAAGTTGAAAAATCAATAAAAATGGTATCTTCAGCTCACCGGCCTGTTAGTGGAACTTCAAGTCGAGGAAAAGCTTACTCGGCTGGGAACTCCGAGATGGCTGCTTGGGTTCACAACGCTTTAATAGATTCATTTTTGATCTCGTATCAAAACTTCGGTCCATCTCCTCTTAAAGAGGAAGAGACAAACCGCTACGTTTATGAGCAAACAAATTTAGGAAAACTAATGAAGGCATCTCCCCTGCCTGAAAATTCAAAGTCTTTGAGTTCTTGGTTATCTGAAAATCCGAAAGTGGAAGCGTCCAAAGAAGGGGCTGAAGCCGTTGCTTTTCTCAAAAACCCTCCACTATCTTTTTTTACTCTTACTGCTTACAAAATTCTTTTCAACGCAGCTGTCGTTACTCTCCCAGAAGAACTTCGTAAAGCCATAGGAGTCACTCCTAAAAAAGGTGCCAAAACTGCGGGCAACTTTCTTACAAAAATCCTACGCTACGCTCTCGGTTTCTCACCTGCTTGGGCAGCGGCTTTGGACAGAAGTGGAACCAAACGTCCCACCGGAATACGTTTCAGAGATACATCTGGAGCAACTCGTTAATAAATTAGCGAATCTTGTTCTTTTTCACGTAATCGTGAAGAATTCTCAACAACCGGTTCTGTTTTAGGTTAAATAAGCCATTTTCGCTTATTTTTCAAGGTTTTTTTTGTCGCACGGTTGTAACAATCCTGATATTGACGTTTAACGCTAAATTCCCTTACACTCGTGATTCTTGAATGCATATCTGTATTCATAATATTTGTAAACAAATGGAGGGGGCTTCCTTTATGGAAAAGCTTATTAGGCGTCGAAGTTGGCGGATTGTTTCTGCTGTTTTGGCGCTTGGATTGATTGCCGGGGCCTGCGGGTCTGACGGTGATGATAGTAGTTCTTCCAGTAGTTCATCTGCTGCGACTGCTACTACTGCTGCGCCTGCGGCTACAACCGCTGCGCCTGCTGCAGCTTCGTCTTCTGGTTCATCACTTGGTGATGGATCTTTGGGCACTGTTGAAGTTGGTGCTGGTGAAGACATTCAGATCCGTTCGTTGCACGCCATTTCTGGCGATGTTGCGTTCTTAGGTG